>CACXCL010000153.1 GCA_902766115.1 uncultured Ruminococcus sp. | reverse complement strand
GAGCGGCATGACGATCGCCGATTCCGGCGCTTCGCCCCGAATGACAGAAATAGCGGTATCAACGAACGACGCCGTGGTAAAAAGCTGAAGATACGGGTACACGGTCTCGAGCACGTTGGCAAGCAGATCGAGGACGGTCCAGAGCGGAGTGACTTTGAACAGGAAAAGGAAGCAGTCGACAAGCCGCCATTTGCCCCGTTTGAGTTCCGGAAGTTTTTTTTCTTTTTTCAAGTCGTTTTCTCCTTTCTTAAGCTGTCTTTTGAAAAGTCATGAAACGTCCGGCGGCCGGGAGAAAACAGCCGACCGAAACAACGCTACACAGGACGCGTTTCCCGGGGATATTCCCGACGTTTCAAGGTAATTATACCCCCCCCCGAAAATGTCAACCATCAATTCAAACGGGCTTTCCCGCAGCTTTAGGGGAGGCGTTCCGATCCGGCGCGGACTCGCCGCGCCGTCTTCACGGTCCCATGATACCATCCCGCGCCGGAAGAGTCAATCAATCGTTAGTTGAATCGGTCTAAACTTCGGGTCAACGCGCAGTTGAAAAAAGAAAAAATGCGCCGGAGGCGCACGAGGTAAACAAAAAAAGTGCCCGCGTCCGCGAAGCGGACATATCGCGTGCCGGAGGCACATATCGCGCGCAAAGGCGCATATCGCTTGCCCTTTTCGGCGTTTTTCGACGTCGAAAAGGGCAAATATCGCCGCCGACTGTCACATGGGACAGTCGGCGTCAGAATCCGGTTTTATGTATTGTTATGTTTACACCACTGCCCGAGAGGACAGTCGCCGCAGCGGGGGGACCGCGCCGTGCAGTATTCCCTGCCGAACATGACGATCCTGTGGCAGAAGGCGCTCTGCCCCTCCCTCGGGATCACTCCGTCCATCACCCTCTCCGTGAGGAGCGGATCCTTTTTATCCTCGGGGTAGTATCCCAGCCGTCCGCAGATCCGGATGCAGTGGGTGTCCGCCACGATACCGCCCTTGCCGAACACGTCGCCGAGGATCAGGTTGGCGATCTTGCGGCCAACGCCGGGGAGCGAGAGCAGCCCGTCCATGGTATCGGGAACGCGCCCGCCGTATTTTTCAACTATGATCCGCGACATATCGACTATATTTTTCGCCTTCATGCGGAACAGACCGCAGGGGCGGACGATCTCTTCGATCTCGCCGAGGTCCCCGCGGGCGGCGGACATGACGTCGGGGAATCGTTCAAAAAGCACCTTCGTCACTATATTGACCCGCTCGTCGGTGCACTGGGCGGACAGCCGCGCCGCCACCAACAGCCGCCAGGGGTCCTCCGCGTACTCGAGAGAGCAGACGGCGTCGGGATAGAGCTTCTCCAGCGCCGCGATTATCTTTTCCGTCCTGACGTCGGTCGCTGTCATTCGTCGCCTCCGTCGTCCGGCTCCTCCGGAGCGTTCTCGTCGATATTGAAGTAGTAATCGAAAACGTCGCGGACGCACCTGCCGGCGTTGGAGCCGGTGTTGCCCTGCTCCAGCACCGACGCCACCACGATCTCGGGATCGTCGAAGGGCGCGAAGGCGGTGAAGATCGCGTTGTCGCTCCTGGTGACGGAGACCTGCGCCGTGCCGGTCTTACCGCCGATCACGATGGGGTAGTCCTCGAAGATCTCGGAGACCGAGCCGTCCTCGATGACGTTTTTCATGGCGTTCATGACGATCTCGCGGACGCCGTCCTTGATCTTCCGCTCGGCGGCGACAGTCGTGCCGGGCTCAAAGATCGGCTCAGTGGAGCCGTAGGGGCATACCTTGGAGAGAATGTGCGCCGAGTAGCGGGTGCCGTTGTTGACGACGGACGAGATGTACACGCTCATCTGCAGTGGCGTGAAAAGGTTGTACGACTGACCGATGGACGCCTGGAGCGTGTCTCCGATCGCCCAGGAGCGGAGGCCGTTCTCCTCTACGTACTCGGGGCTCGCAAGGATGCCGGTCTTCTCGTTCAGTTCGATCCCGGTGGGCTGCCCGAGTCCGAAACTGGTCATATAATCGTCGATCTTCTCGATGGTGAGCCGTCTGCCTACCTCGTAGAAGAAGTAGTTGCAGGACACCTGGATCGCGTCGGTGACGTTGACCCAGCCGTGGGTCTCCTTGTACATCAGGTAGATCCAGCAGCGGAACTGGAATCCGTCGATCTCGTATACGCCCTCGTCCTTGATCTGCGTGTTCTCGTCGATGACGCCGGAGTCCAACGCGCCCATCGCCACGCCGATCTTGAACGTGGAGCCGGGCTGGAAGGTCCCTTCCAGCGCACGGTTATACATGGGAGCAAGCTCGTCCTTCAGAAGATACGGCAAATCGTCGTCAAAAGTGGCAAGGCTGTACGTGGGACAGGACGCCAGAGCCAGCACCTCGCCCGTTTTGGCGGAGATCGCCGACAACGCGCCGGAGTTGCAGTCCTCTCCGGTGTGGGTGCCCTCCCCGGCGGATTCGTTACGTATCCACTCCACGTTGTCCACAAGGGCGTCCTCCGCCGCCATCTGCATGCCGATGTCGATGGTGAGATAAACGTCGCTGCCCGCCACGGGCTCCTTCGTCACCTCGGAATCGATCACGTTGCCCGAGGAGTCCTCTGTGATGAGAATCTCCCCGTCGGTGCCGTGGAGGTACTTTTCAAAGGCAAGCTCCGCCCCGGAGATACCCACAACCGCGTCGAGAGGATATCCCTCCTCGGTGTAGTATTCCAGATCCTCCGCCTGGATCTTGCCGGTCCTGCCGAGGATGTGGGAGGCGTATCCCGGGTAGTGGTATACTCTCCTGAAATTCTGATAGGTGGCAACGCCGGAAAGCTTGCTTTCCTTCAGGGCGGAGATCAGTTCCACGTCCACACCGTCAACAACGGTATAGGGGCTCACCGCCGAAAAGTCTGACAGCTCCATGTCGAGCCTGTATCTCAGAAGCAGAGCCGAGTCCGTAAGGCTGTATCTAAACAATCCGTCCCCGTCGGTGATCTTGTACCGGGCGAGGAATCTCGCCGCCGCCTCGTCGGCGGTGTCGTTCTCCCCGACGCCGATGTCTTCGGAAAGCTTGACGAATCTGTCGTATCTTACGGAATCGGAAAACTCCGGGATATATTCGAATTTCAGAACCCCCGCGTCGGAGACCGTGACGGAAAAGGGTTCGTACCGGGGCGGCACCACCGAATCCCCGAATCCGTGGCGCTCCGCGGTCCGGATCACCGTCAGGATGGTCTCGTTCCATCCCTCGGAGGACACCGGGAACGTGGAATAGTCGAATCTTATCTCGCGGGAGAATTCGTTTGTGACCAGCGGCTTGCCGTTGCGGTCGTATATCTCGCCCCGCTGTGCCTGGATCTTCACGGTACGCTGGTGGTACTTGATGGGAGTCGCCATGGTGTAGTAGTCCTGACCCGACACCTGAAGGTTGACGAGCATGAAAACGTAGATCAGCGCCGGGATCACGAACAGCGCGCCCAGCAATATGTATCTCATAATTCCGCTTTTGGTCCTTTCCACGCGTCATCCTCCTTCCTTCCGTGCTATGTATCGCGGGGCGGCGCCCCGCGACGGGTCATCTCTTTTTTCTCCGCGTCATCCTGCAGAACATTCCCTTCACCGCCGCCATGGCGCCGATCAGGGCGACGGCGGCGATCACAAGCGCGATACAGACGGAAAACTCCATCTCCATATCGTCGTGCCACAGGGTCTTGTGAGGCGCGCTTCTGCGGTAGTACTCGTCTCTGACGGAGATATTCTTCCTGACCATCAGCCAGTCGCCGCGGGTCACGTTGTCCCACATGGCGGCGGCCTTTTTCTTCATTTTTGCGAGATCCATTTTCAGTATCTCCTTTGTACGCCGTTCCCGGCGGATCTCCCGTCCGCGCGCGGAACTTCGCGTTAATATTTTACCACATCGGCGGGATAATATCAATCTTTTGGCGTGTAAATTGTTGGAACTGGCGGCAAGCGAAAAAAAAGAGCGCCGTCCGAGGCGTTTTTCGGACCTTTTTCGTTGCAAAAAGCGAGGGATTGTGGTAGAATAGATAAGAATGGGATAGTGTTTATGTTTCCGGCGGCGCCGGCGATCACGAGGCGGCGTGACGGCCGCTCCGCGCCCGTATTTCAAGCAAGGAATGAAAGGTTAATTTTTAAGATGAGCAAAAAAGAGAAGAAAAACGTTTGTCCGCGGCTCGGAAAGGTAGGCGGCCAGGCGGTCCTCGAAGGCGTGATGATGCGCTCCGGCGACAGGTGGTGTCTCGCAGTCCGCGAGGACGAGGGCGGGATCGCCGTGCGCGACGGAGAGTACGTCTCCCTTAGAAAGAAGCACAAATTCTGCAACATTCCCATAATCAGGGGAGTTATAAATTTCGTTGAGATGCTGAAGCTGAGCATGGACATGCTCACCGCCTCCGCGGAGATGATCGGGCTCGAAACGGAGGAGACAGAGTCGAAATTCGACAAATGGGTCAGCGAAAAGTTCGGCGACAAGCTTTTGAAGGTGATCATGGCGATCGCCACCGTGCTCGGCATCGTGCTGAGCGTCGGGCTGTTCATCCTGCTTCCCACCTTCGTCACCAGGCTCTCCCTCGGCAAAGGGGACGGCACGTTCCAGCCCCTGAGAGCTCTCATCGAGGGCGTGCTGAAGATCGGCATTTTCGTGCTGTACATTTTCCTCGTGGGACTTATGCCCGACATCAAAAGAACGTTCCAGTACCACGGAGCGGAGCACAAGTCCGTGGCGTGCTATGAGAAGGGACTCGAGCTGACTCCCGCCAACGCCGCCACCTGCACCAGATTTCACCCCCGGTGCGGCACCAGTTTCATTTTCGTGATGCTGATACTGTCGATCATCATATCGGCGTTCATTCCTTTTACGAACACCTGGCTCCGAAGCGGCGTGAAGTTCCTGCTCCTCCCCATAACCGTGGGGCTGGGGTTCGAGTTCATCATGTACGCCGGACGTCACGACAACGTCCTGACGAAGATCCTGTCCGCTCCCGGCCTGTGGATGCAGAGGCTCACCACGAAGAACCCGGACGAGAGCCAGCTTGAGATCGCCATCACCGCGCTCAAGGGCGCGATGCCCGACGAGTTCGGGCCTCTCGAGGGGGTCCACAGGGGAGGCGAGACGAACGAAGAAAACGAAGACGCCGTGCCGCCGGTCCTTGACGGGGATGAAGACGGCGCGGAGACCGGTGCCGGGAATGACTCTGAGGGAGATAACTGACCGGCTTTACGCCGCCGGAGTCCCCGACGCGGATTTTGACGGGTTGATCCTCGCCTCCCGGTTTACGGGAAAGTCCGTGGCGCGCCTCATGGCGGACAGGGACGCGGATCTCATCTCGCCGGACCTTGAGCGTGCGGTGGCGCGCCGGGAAAGGCGCGAGCCGCTCCAGTATATCGTCGGAGAATGGGAGTTCATGGGTCTTCCCTTCGAAGTTTCCCCCGCATGCCTTATTCCAAGGCAGGATACGGAACTCCTGTGTCAGACCGCGGCGGAGCTGCTGCCCCGGGGAGGCAGGATGCTCGACATGTGCACCGGCAGCGGATGCGTCGCCGTGGCGACCGCCGTGGCGAGACCGGACGTTATGGTCTCTGCCGCCGACAAGTACCGCGACGCTCTTGACGTGGCAAAAAGAAACTGCGCGAAAAACGGCGTCGCGGACCGGGTGGATCTCTTTGTTCACGACGTGACGGAGCCGTTCCCCGCCGAAAGAGGTCCCTTCGACGTGATAGCGGCGAATCCGCCGTATATCCCGGCGGATGACCTTGCAAAGCTTGAGCCCGAACTCTCGTTCGAGCCCCGTCACGCGCTGACCGACGGAGACGACGGGCTGTCGCTCATCCGCGCGCTTTTTATAAACTGCCTTCCCGGGCTGGCGCCGGGAGGGACGATAATCGTCGAGCACGGCGCGGATCAGGGAGAGGCCGTGCGGCAACTGGCTTTCGAAGCGGGGCTCTCTCCCCGTACCCTCCGCGATCTCGAAGGGCGGGAGCGGGTGACGGCGGCGGGGCAGGACCCGAAAAAGTAAAACCGAAAGGAAACGGACCGAAATGGAGAGGAAAGTTAAGTTTTTTGACACCACGCTCCGGGACGGAGAGCAGACGCCGGGTGTCCATCTCAGCGTCAAGCAGAAGGCGGACGTGGCACGCGCGCTGGAAAAACTTGGCGTGGACGTGATCGAGGCGGGATTTCCCGCGTCGTCGCCCGGAGATTTCGAGGCCGTTTCAATTATTTCCGCAAATGTCAAAAACGCAACGGTGTGCGCTCTCGCCCGCGCGAGCGAGGCGGACATCGACGCGGCTGCGGACGCTCTGAAAAACGCCGTCCGTCCGCGGATACACGTTTTCATTGCCACAAGCGACATCCATCTTGAAAAAAAGCTCGGCATGACGCGGGACGAAGCCCTCTCCGCTGTCGAAAGCGCGGTAAGCTACGCCGCGTCCAAAGGAGTCGAGGTGCAGTTCTCCGCCGAGGACGCCACGAGATCAGACAGACGGTTTCTCGCAGAGGTACTGAGACGCGCGGTCCGCTCCGGCGCCACGGTTATCAACGTGCCCGACACGGTGGGCTACACTACCCCGGAAGAATTTTCCGACCTGTTCCGCTTTCTGAGAGAGTCCGTGCCGGAGCTCAGCGGCGTCACCATGAGCGCCCACTGTCACGACGACCTGGGCCTCGCGGTGTCCAATTCCCTTGCGGCGGTCATCTCCGGGGCGGATCAGGTGGAATGCACCGTGAACGGTATCGGCGAGCGCGCGGGCAACGCCGCGCTGGAGGAGATCGCAATGATCGTCTCGGTGCGCGGCTCCGGACTGGGGCTGACTCACGGTCTGAACACAAAAGAAATAATCCCGGTGAGCCGCATGGTGTCCGATATCACGGGGGTCCATCCGTCGCCCAACAAGGCGGTGGTGGGCGTCAACGCCTTCACCCATGAGAGCGGCATCCATCAGCACGGCGTCATCCGCGACCGGGAAACCTACGAGATCATAGATCCCCGGGACGTGGGGCTGAACGAGAGCACCATCACGCTGGGCAAGCTGTCCGGCAGGCACGCCTTCGCGGAACGCGCCGCCCATCTCGGGTACACGCTGAACGACGAGGCAATAAAAGCCGCGTTTCAGAGATTCAAGGAAATCGCGGACAAAAAGGAGACCATGACCGACGAGGACGTCCGGGCGATAATAAGCGAATACCTTGACGGACTCGAGGGAAAATTCCGCATCGCGTCTTTCCAGATCCAGTCGGGCAACAAGATCAAGGCGATGGCGCTCATCACCCTGTCCTCATCGGACGGCGAGATCACCGAGGCCGCCCCGGGCGACGGTCCCGTGGACGCCAGCTTCAACGCCATCAACAAGATCGCGGAGCCCTATATGAAGGCGAACGGCGTGGCGCTGGTCTCCTACGGCATCACAGCCATCACCGAGGGAACCGACGCTCTCGGCGAGGCGAAGGTCAAGATCCGCGCGGACGGCGCGCTCTATACCGGGCGCGGCGTGTCGACGGATATCATAAAGGCGTCCATAAAAGCGTATCTCAACGCGGTGAACAAGCGTATCTCCGCGGCGGAGAACGCGTCGGAATAACTCCCGGAGGAAAGTGAAGTGAAAATAGAAATACTCGACACGACGCTCCGGGACGGAGTACAGGGTGCGGGCGTGTCCTTCTCCCCGGGGGACAGGATAAACGTCATTCGCGCTCTCGACACTCTCGGAATATCATATATCGAGGCGGGGATGGTCACGGACGACGCGGGACGGGAGTTTTTCTCCTCTCTGCGTGACGTGAGGACGGAAAACGCGAAGCTCTGCGTCTTCTCTCCCACGGCTCACCCCGGTATCGAAGCGGAGAAAAGCGAGCTTCTCGGATACGCGGCGGAAGCGCCTGTGCCGTGCGCCGTTCTGTACGGCAAAAGTTCCCTGTATCAGGTCCGCGAAGTGCTCCGGACCACTCCGGAGGAGAATCTCAGAATGATCCGGGACTCGGTGAGATTCCTCAGATCGTCCGGAAAGGAAGTCATCTTCGACGCGGAACACTTCTTCGACGGGTACGGCGACGGGGCGGAATACGTCCTTTCCGTGGTGGACTCGGCGCTTGAGGCGGGCGCGTCGCGGGTGATCCTCTGCGACACCAACGGCGGCATGCTCCCGGACGTGATCGGCATGACCGTGGAGCGGGTGGTCCGCTCCTTCCCCGACGTCGGTATCCACTGCCACAACGACATGGGAATGGCGGTCGCCGGCTCCGTTTCCGCGGTCCTTGCGGGGGCGAGACAGGTCCAGGGCACCGTCTCCGGCATCGGAGAGCGGTGCGGGAACGCCAACCTCAACACCCTGATCCCCCTCCTTCAACTGAAGCTGGGCTTCGATTGCGTCGGAGAAAAGCTCCGCACGCTGACCCCCACGGTAAAATACATAAACGAGGTGGCAAATCTGACCTTCGACGAGACCGAGCCCTTCGTGGGGGCGTACGCCTTCACCCACAAGGCGGGCTCCCACATCGACGGAGTGAAAAAGGATCCCCGCACCTTCGAGCACGTTGATCCCGAGTCCGTGGGGAACCTCAGGAACACGGTGATCAGCGAGCTGTCGGGCCGCGCGGCGGTGATGGACAAGATCGCCTCCCTCACCGGAAAGCGGTACGACCCCGCAGGCAAGGAAGACCCGCGGGTCATCGAGGCGATACGGACTCTCAGGGAAAAGGAAAAAATCGGCTACGTCTACGAGCAGGCGGAGGGTTCTCTTGCGCTGATGATCGACCGGCTCATGGGAGACGACGTTTCCCACTTCGACCTGCTGGAGTTCAAGGTCATCGCCGAGGACTCCAAGCGCGCCGAGGCGGACGGCGAGGTCATGAAGAGCTCCGCCATGATAAAGATCTCCGTAGACGGCAGCGACGAGATCGCCGCCGCCGAGGGGAACGGTCCCGTCAACGCCATGGACCGCGCTCTGCGGCGTGCGCTGACCAGATTCTACCCCGAAGTGAGCAAAATGAAGCTGACGGACTACCGTGTGCGCGTCATAGACTCCGGCGCCACCGCGTCGTCTGTCAGAGTCCTCATAGAGTCCACGGACGGCGTGTCCGTCTGGCGCACGGTGGGCGTCTCCACCGACATAATCAACGCAAGCTGGCAGGCGCTGAGAGATTCCGTGGAATATATGCTCTCTCACGTTTCGCAAAAAAGCTGAAAGAAAGGCGATGAAAAGGTCATCATGGGCAAACTGAATCTCGGAATACTGTTCGGCGGAAAGTCGTCGGAATATGAAGTGTCCCTGTCGTCGGCATACGCGCTCCTCTCAAACGTGGACCGCGAAAAATACGACGTTTTCACAATAGGCATCACCAAGGACGGAAAATGGTACCTCTTTGAGGGGGATGCGGAAAGGATCCTCGACGGATCGTGGTTTGAATCGGACGTGTATGAGGTCCTTGTCTCCCCGTCCTACGGCAGAAGGCGGCTCGGGGTGCTGAGAGAGGGCGGAAGGATCGAAAAGGTGACCCTCGACGTGGTGTTCCCCGTCCTTCACGGCAAATTCGGCGAGGACGGCAGAGTCCAGGGGCTCCTCTCCGTCGCCGGGATCCCCACCGTGGGATGCGGCTGCACCGCAAGCGCCGTCTGCATGGACAAGGCGCTGACGAAAACCGTCGTCGCATCGGCGGATATCGTCCGTCAGGCGAGAGCCGTTGTGGCGTACTCCCGGGACGGGGCGGAAGACGCGCGCCGCCGTGCGGAGGCAGAGATCGGGTATCCCATGTTCATCAAGCCCGCTTCCTCGGGGTCTTCCGTTGGCTGCTCCAAGGTGAAAGACGGGTCGACCTTCGACAAGGCGGTTCAGGCCGCCTTCGCGGAGGACGGGAAGATACTCATAGAGGAATGCATCACCGGCCGCGAGATCGAGGTGGCGGTCCTTGAGGAGGGTGGTCGGCTCACCGTATCGGTTCCCGCCGAGATCGACGTGGGAAGCAGCGAGTTCTACGACTACGAGACGAAATACGTGTCCGACGAGTCGTCGTTCTACATCCCCGCCAGGATCGACGAGGAGGCGCAGAAAAACGCCTCCGCCACCGCGGCAAAGATTTTTACCGCTCTCGGATGCCGCGGGCTCTCCCGGGTGGATTTCTTCTACACCGCGGAGGGGGAGCTTATCTTCAACGAGATCAATACCCTGCCCGGATTCACGCCCATCTCCATGTACCCGAAGCTGATGGGTCACGCCGGGATCGGTTATTCTGAGCTTATCGACCGGCTCATCCGGTCGGCGCTGGACTGAAAAAACAATTATTATAAAAAGAAAGGATGAAGAAAATGGAAACGAGAGTCGCTCTTATCGGCATCATAGTGGGAGACAGAAGATCCGCAGACAGTCTGAACGAGATACTCCACGAATACGGAGACTACATCATCGGAAGGATGGGGATCCCCTACCGCGAAAAAGGGATCAACGTGATAAGCATCGCCGTGGACGCGCCACAGGACGTGATATCCGCCCTCTCCGGCAAGATCGGCAAGCTGGACGACGTGACCTGCAAGACGTCCTTCGCCGCATACGAATGAAAAAGAACTCCCGCGGGAGCCGGTGGGCTCCCGCGGGAGTTTTTGCAGTATCTTTTTTTAAAAGTTTTGAAGGGTGCGGGGGACTTTTGAAAAAGTCCCCCGCGTCAAATCAATATCTGCCTATCTCTTCCACGGGAATATCCTTGAAATCAGCGTCCTCGCGGAGACGGTAGTCACCCTTGGTCGGGTCGACGAAGAACGGATTCTCCGTCAGGGGATACACGGCGCTGCTCTCCATCCTGGTGCCGAACCTGACGGAGCGGTCGGAGAACTGTTCGTTGCCGCCCTCATCGATCCTCTCCTGCGAGATGATCATAGCGTTGCCGTAAATCTCGTCGTAAGACGGATTTCTCGCGAAATCCGGATCGTCCGCGGCTCCCTCTTCCCCGTCGTTCTCGTACTTGATCCGGGCGAGGACCGGGAAGTTCGTCGTCCACAGCTCGTTCCTGAACGGAACAAGCTCCAGGATCATGATCCACTCCGGATCCATGACCTGCTCCCCTGCCGTGTAATCGAAGTCGCCGCCGATATGGATCTCATACTTCGAATCCGCCCGGGGGGAGATCATCAGGTTGTCGTGGATCTTGTTGTCGCGTCCGCCGTTGGTGAACACACAGTGATTCGCTATGTTGTAGAATATGTTTCCGTAGATCTCCTGACCGGACTGGCCGTCGTCGAGATACACGCCGAGGGAAACGTGTCCCTCCTCCGGCGTGCCTACGTTGCAGACCAGGTTATACCGCACCACCGATCCGTATCCGGCAAGGTTGCGCCCCGCGTAAATGGCGCCGTAGTCGCTCTGCTGGGTCACCACGTCGTGGATGTAGTTATACTCCACCGTTATGTAGTTTGACGCCCAGATGTACTCGCTGTAGACCACCGCGCTGTTGGCGGAGTTGCACATCTCGTTGTGAGAGACCGTAATGCCGCATCCTCCG
>CACXCL010000152.1 GCA_902766115.1 uncultured Ruminococcus sp. | reverse complement strand
TGAACACCTTTACTACGTTGCCGTGGTGGTTCATGGCGAGACGGTGCGCCAGATCGAACCTGCCGACGGCGTCGAGACCCTTCAGGGCCATGTAAGCGGTGGGCGCCCAGACGGAGCCCTTCCAGTAGTCGCCGCCGGGTTCGAAACCGGGGGCGTCGGCGGAGAGGGACGCCGGCGCGTGGGTCCGCATGAACTCGTCCCTGTTAAAGAGGTGGGAGATGAATCTGTCGATCCGGTCCTCCGGCACTATCCCCGCCAGAAGCGCCCAGTAGGAGGCGAGGGTCTTGATTCCGCTCATGCGGTCGCCGCGCCACAGGTCGTAGTAGAAGCCGGTCTTCTCGTCCCACATCTTGTCGTTGACGTACTTCGTGAGGTATTCGATCTCCTCCTCGATTTCGCGAGTCTCGTTCTCGCGGCCCAGGAGAGCCGCCATCCGGCAGAGGATGCGGCCCGAGAGGATCTGCTGACAGCATGCGTCGATCCACACCATGTGACCGTTGCAGGACTCAATATAGTCGTAGTATGCGGGCTCGACGCGCGGGGAGTTGTCCATGCCGCAGCCGAGGCCGCTGGACCAGTAGGACCCGTCCCGCCAGGTGCGGAACAGTTTGGTCCATCTGTAATACCCCATCAGCGGCGGGAAGACCTTTTTGATCCGCTCCAGGTCGCCGAAATTCTCGTAGTAGACCCACTCGGACCACGCCATGACATTGGGTCCGGTGCTGGCTGGGTCGTGGCGGAAGAACTGCTCGCCGTTCTTCGTCTCGCAGATTTCCCGGCAGATGAAGCCGTCCTTGTGCTGGCGGGCGTACATATTGTCCAGCGTCCGCTGGAAGTTGAACACCCGCGTGCCGTATTTGCCGAACATGAGGATGAACGACGAATCCCACATGAAGAGGAATCCGTTGAACGCCGTGTCGATGAAGTTGGAGACGAATCCGCTCTCCTCGGTGGGCTGGCGGAGGTTGGAGAAGGCGATCTCCCAGGCTTTGTCGTAGCAGGCGATCGCGTCGTCGTGGCCGTCCCAGAAGGGGCGGGGCATTTTGTCCTTCGACCCCTCCCAGGTCGGCAGGGGCGCGTCCTCCCGCTCTGTCCTGAGAAACACGTTTTCTTCCGCATAGCGGTCGGGTATGCCGTAGGTGATACCCTCGTTCGGAACGTAAAGAACTCCCATATCATTATCCTTTCTTCGATCCGCCGCGGCGGATCTGTTCAAGTTTGTTCGTGAGATATTCGCGGCCCAGGCGGATCCCCTCGAGAGCGTCCTCCGGTCCTTCGAATTCAACGGTGACGAAGCCTTCGTAGCCCGATCCGGCGAGGGCGGCGAGAGACCGGTCCGTTCCGGCGTCGCCTTGTCCGATCACCGTTCCCATGAGGCGGTCGCCGCCTCTTGTGGGGAACCACGCGCCGTCCGGCGCGGGGCTGTCCCCGGGGGTGAGATAAAAGTCCTTGGCGTGGACGTGGACGACGTATTTCGCCGTGGCAGCCACTGCCTCCGGCGGGTTTTCGTCGGCGCACATGAAGTTGCCGATGTCCACCAGCGCGCCGAAGTTTCTGTGGCGCGCCGCCTCCTGCAGCCTCACGACCCGGGCGGCGTCCTGGTAGTAGTACCCGTGATTTTCGGTCAGGGTCCTGACCCCCGCGGTCTCGCCGTATTCCGTCACTCTGAGGCAGCCTTCGACGAGGCGGGGCAGCGCGGCGTCGAAATCGACGGGATCCCCGTTCCCATCGCGGCCCGCGGACACGTCGTGACGCATCATGGGGACGCCGAGCAGCGCGGCGCGGTCGATCTCCCGCTTCAGGCGGTCCACCTCGCGGTCAAGGTCGCCGCCGCATCCGGAGAGCAGATCGGCGCCGACGTCAAGGCAGACCGGGGCGAGCCCCGCCGCCTCCGCCGCACGGCGGAACGAGGCGAGCTCGGCGTCCGTGTGTTCGCGCTCAAAGCAGTATTCCACGCCGTCGAAACCCATTTCGGCGGCTTTGTATATCATGAAATCCATGCCCCGGTCCCGGTAGGGGCCGAAGCTGTAGGTGCTGACGGAAATTTTCAATTCACTGTTCCTCCCCGCCGAGATTCGAAAGCTTTTTGTCGAACTCCTCGGCGGTGTTGTAGCCCATTCTCTTCTGGCGGTTGTTCATGGCGGCGATCTCGATGATGACGGCGAGATTTCGCCCGGGCTGTACCGGGATGGTGGTGGTGGGGATCGAGATGCCCATGATGTCCGTGTACTCGGTCACGAGTCCGAAACGGTCGTATTCCTTGCCTTTCTCCCAGGGCTCGAGCTTTATCACAAGATCCACCTTTTCGGTCTCCTTGACGCTGCCCATGCCGAAGAGGCGGCGCACGTCCACGATGCCGATTCCCCGGAGCTCGATGTAGTATTTGATCAGCTCCGGCGCGTTGCCGACGATGGTCTTGGCGGAGACTTTTTTCAGCTCCACCGCGTCGTCCGCGATGAACCGGTGGCCGCGCTTGATGAGCTCGATGGCGGTCTCGCTCTTGCCCACTCCGCTGTCGCCGAGGATCAG
>CACXCL010000151.1 GCA_902766115.1 uncultured Ruminococcus sp. | reverse complement strand
TACTTTAATTTCGTTAGACCCGTTCGTAAACTAAACAAAAAGCCGCCAGTTCAATTCAGAATTGATCTGTCAGCTTAATGCTTTTTTTTGTCTACTAACTATTGACTAATTCAGGCACACCGTTTGCGTTTTTAACCGATTCTCTTCTCTTTTCTCTCTTCTCTCTTCTCTGAGAAAGGCCCGCCGAAGCGGGCTTTTTCTCAGTATCTTCCTATCTTTTCAAATTCGATATCCGGAAAGCCCGCGCCGTCCCGTATCCGGTAGTCGCCGATGGTGGGATTGACGAAGATCGGGTTCACGGTGAAATCGTAAACAATATTGTCTTCTATCTTCGAATACTGTGCGAATATTTCCCTGAATTCCGGCTCTTCGGCTTTCACGTTGAAACTCCTGTTTCCCGTTATCACAAGAGATGAATTCTCGCAGAAGTTCTTTTCGCGCCAGCGGGTAATATCGGTCGTTATTTCAAACAGTCCCGGCCAGAGGCTCATCGCCTCCTCCTTGATCGCCGGGTGGGAGTCAAAATAATCAAACGTTTCGACCCATCTTCTGTAGGAATTCGAATTCAGCAAATCGCTCTCGTTCCCCGAGGTCATCGCAGCGATCACGAACTCTGTGTGGTCGTCGCTGTAGGCACATACGGCGGGTCCCTTTACGGTCACGTTGTCGCGGAAAGTGTTGTATTTGCTGATGTCGTTGTTCATAACAGACTCATTGACATTATAGAACAAATTGGAAACGACTTCCGAGCCTACCGCGTTGTCGAGATAGACGCCGAACCGTCCGTTCTGACCGCCCGTGACGTTCATGAACAGATTATTCCTGATAACGGTCCCGGACGCCCAGGCGTTCATCCCTTTGCCGATGGCTCCGGTATCATCCCCGTTGCAGCAGGGCTCGTCGAATACATTATATTCGATGAGCAGGTTGGTGGAGTATCCGGTACCGATGCATTTCCAGTAGCATCTCTTGAAATGATTGTGAGTGACCCTCCCTGCAGTCGCGTACGCCTGAAGAGCCGAGGAATTACCTACCCTTATGTTCGTCAGCGTGAAGTAGTTGTTGTCGATCACGACTCCCGTTCCGGTATGGAACAGGTCCTCCATATTGACCGTATAAACGTACAGCGCGCTGTCGGAGCAAGTGGAAAAATCACACCTGGTGACCGTGAGATCGAGCGGCACGCCGGCGTCAGTCGCTTCAACTCGCACCATACTGCCCGCGGAGCACCCCTCGAATCCGCAACGATCCAGTGTGAGTCCGCGCGGGTGGTTCGGCGCATAGATGAAGCTTCCGTCGGAATTGATGAAATCAAGCCCGACAAAGGAGACGTACTCCGTTTTCCCCATGGTGATCATCGTATCGCCGCCGGTGAAATGATAGTCCCCCTTCGGGTCGTAAACGTAGAAAGTTCCGGCGTCTTTATCGATCCAGTACTCACCCGGCGCGTCAAGCTCCTCGGAGACGTTCAGGAGCGCCATCTGATAGAAATCGTACGCAAAGCCTCCCGCTGATTCCTCGCTGTAGCGCAGGCTCCCCCCTTCGGCCTCCTCCGGATGAGGAACGTAGTAAATGTAGTCGCCCGTTCCGGCATCCACGGTAAAGCCGTCCGTGGTGATCATATCCTTAAAGAATCCCCAGACGATATAGCCGTAAAATATCAGGCCTTCGGTTGTGTGGTATTTTGAGACGCGACGGTTGTACTGCTGAAAGTAAATGCGAATATGGTTCGGGTCCTCGGTGATCCCCGCCTGCATAAGATGGTCGCTTCCGTCCTCATAAAGATTGGGGAACCGGGCAAGATTGATCGTGCCGTTTTCCGACAGGATCATACATGTTTTGGGATCGTAATCGTTAAGTTTGTCCGAAACGTCCGCTTTTTTGATTTTGTCCGTGTTCGGGGTGAAGAAAAGCTCCTTGTCCGCATCGTCAAGCTCCGTAAAATCGCTTCCCTTCACATCAAAACCGTTGTTGAACGTGACGTCTCCGTCGCCGTACTTGCAATAGATGATCCGCTGATTTTCGGCGCCCGAGTCCTCCGCGGTAAGAGTCACCGAAAGGGGACCGTAATCCCCCGCTTTGAAGGCGACGACGATGTCGCCGGAGGTTTTGGTCGCTTTTATCTCGCGGACCCGCTCCACGGCGCGGTTGAAGGTGGCGACAGGATGTTCAAAATCACCGATGGCGTTGTCGTCCCCGTCCAAGGCAACGTATACGTCAGCGTTCTCGACAAGCGGGTATTCCGGCTCGGTGTAGTGACTTCTCAGGACCGGCTCGTTATAGACAAGTGTAAAAGTATCGTCGAATCTTTTCAGTATAGTGGCAAACTGTTCTCTCGTGGCGTTGCCGCGAGGGGACAGCGTGCCGTCGCTCATGCCCTTGATGAGGTTGGCCTCATTTGCCCACGCCATAGCGTCTTTGGCGTAGCTGTGGATCTTGTCGGCGTCGGGGTAGGAGGAAAGATCCGCCCTCTCCGGCACGGAGACGAGGCATCTTTCGGAAAACCGCGAAAGCATGGTCGCAAGCTGTTCTCTCGTTATCTTTCCGTTCGGTTCGAAGGTCGTTTCGGTGATGCCATTCACCACGCCCTCGTCTTTCGCCCAGATAACGGCGTCGGAGTAGTATTTTCCGGCTTTCACGTCGGTAAAATCATCGCGGAACGCCACTTCCGGCGATCCCTCGCGGCGGTAGAGCACAGTCACGACCATTCCTCGGGTCATTGACCCCGCCGGGTCAAACCTGTTGTCGCCGATACCGTTCATGTAGCCCTTTTCAACGGCGTAATTTATCGCGCCGTAGCTCCAGCGGGTCGTTTTCACGTCGGAAAACGGCGAGGCCTCCGCGGAGAGGACCGCGGCCGCCGTTCCAGCGAGCATTATAATCGAAAGAACCAGCGCAAAAACCTTTTTCATATCAGATTCCTCCCGGAAATCGAGTTCATCTAAATAGTATCAAACCGAACCGAAAAAGTCAAGAAAAAACGCAAACGGCGGAAAATGTATCAAAAAGGATCATTCGTATCACCATTCGTGTCCCCTCATCCGGGTCCTGC
>CACXCL010000150.1 GCA_902766115.1 uncultured Ruminococcus sp. | reverse complement strand
GTCAGCGCCATGAGTCCCGCGTAAAGCAGGATCGCCGCCGAGAAGACACTCATAAGGATAGAATAACCGTATTCCATACGTCAGCCCCCAAGATCTATCCAGTATCTCTGTTCGATGACGCCCGCCGGGTTGACAAACTCGTTCTCGAGCATGCCTCCGTTTTTGATTATCGTCTTTGCCGAGGCGACGTTGTCCTTGTCGCAGACCATCAAAACCCTGTCGATCCCCAACTTACGGCACTCGAGAAGCGCCAGGCGGATCATCTCCGTCCCGTAGCCCTTTCTTCTTTCACTCGGCCTTATCCCGTCGCCGATGTGACCGCCCTCCTTCAGAAGATGATCGTTAAGACGTTGGCGGATGTTGACCGCGCCGATAAGACGGTCCCGGTCTTCGTCGAGCAGGAAGAATACCGAGTCCGGGACAAATCCGTCCGCCGCGTCCTTGTGCTCCAGTTCGGCGAGATAACAGTCGATATCGCGCGGATCGTTCCGGAAGATCGTCCAGGGCGACCCGTTCGTGTGGTTTTTCGTCTGATCCTCTTTCCATTCGTCGATCATCTTGCAGAGTTCTTCCCTGTATTCTTTTGTCAGTTTTATCAGTCTGAGATTCATTTTTCCCTCATTTTCAGGCATCGATTATCTTGCCCATATAGAATTCGTCCGTGAGAACGCCGTTGACTTTCATCGACCGCGGTCTCGTCCCCTCGATTTTGAAGCCGCTTTTTTCGTACAGCTTTATCGCCGCTTCGTTTTCGCACTCCACGGTCAGCTCCAGCCGGGTCACGCCGGACGAGCGCGCCCATTGGTCGAGGCGACGGAAGAACTCCGTCCCGATCCCCCGGCGGCGGTATGCGCGGAGGACTCCGACGACGATATACGCCGTGTGGCGGACACGGTTCAGTCTTCCCCGCTCCGCGGAGATAAAGCCCACCGGCTCCCCGCCGTCGCCGACGGCGATGAGAAAGAGATCGTCTGAGAAAACTGACGATTCGATACGTTCCCTGAGGCGGCTCAGATCCTTCGTTTTCTCGCGGCGCTCTCCCGGTTCGTAAAGCATGAAGTCCGTCTCGTCGTCGAGACGGCACATCATGTCAAAGAACGGGTCCGTATCCTTTGCCGTTATCGGTCTTACTGTCATTTTCGCCTCCCCGGCAGTCGCCGGTTTTCGTTTTCTCCGTCTGCTTGAAGATCACCCGGAACACCGTACATGCCGGACTGCTGTCAATCGGCCACGTCCACGTCCGGCACGATCATAAACTCGTAGTCCGGATAGAGGGAGGATGTCTCCCCGTATAACGTGCCGATCGCTTCCCGGCGGTCCACGTCAAAGCTCAGTACCACGTCGAAACGGACGGTCTTTTTCTCCGTGTCGGCGTAAAATCCGTGCATCTGCAGCGCCCAGTCATGCGCCATGACCGTCTTTTGTATCTCGTTGCGCATCTTCGCCGCCTCGTCGTCGGAGGTATTGAACGAATACACTCCGATACCGGTCAGGATGACTCCGGTCTTTTGAAATACGTCGACCTGGACCCTCCGGGTGATCCTGTCCACGTCGTCCACGGTCAACGTGTCCGGGAGCTCGATGTGCACGGATCCGTAATTCTTGTTAGGACCGTAATTGAAAAGGGTGACGTCATACGCGCCGAGGACGTTTTCTTCCTCGCAGATGATCTTCTTCAGTTCCTTGCTCGTTTCCGCATCTTCGCGTTTGCCGATGATGTCGTTCAGCGTTTCCACCATCATTTCTATCCCGGCTTTGATTATGAACAGCGCGATCAGCGCGCCCACGTACGCTTCAAGAGAGATATTCCAGATCAGGTAGATCACGGCGGATGCGAGCACGGACGCGGAAAGGATCGCGTCGAACAAAGCGTCCGAGCCTGACGCCTCAAGCGCGCCGGAGCTTACCTTCTTCCCCTGACGTTTGACGTACGTTCCGAGAAGCAGTTTCACGACGATGGCGACGGAGATGATCACCAGCGTGACCGCGCCGTAATCCGCGGCCTCGGGTCTGATGATCTTCTTGACCGATTCCACCAGCGACGTGATGCCGGCGTAAAGGACCAGAGCCGCGACGATCATGGAACTCAGATACTCTATCCTGCCGTAACCCAGCGGGTGTTTCTTGTCGGGCAGTTTTGCACCGAGCTTGGCGCCGATGATCGTCACCACCGACGAGAGCGCGTCGGACAGGTTGTTGACAGCGTCAAGGATAACGGCGATGGAGTTCGAGAGGAATCCGACGAACGCCTTGAATCCCACAAGGAGAATGTTTGTAACTATACCGATGACGCTTGTCCGGACGATGGTTTTTTCTCTGTTTGCCGCGAGAGTCGCGACGTCTTCGCGTTGTTCGCTCATTTTTTCCTCCTTCGCGCACGGGGAGCGGACTTCCGTCCCGTCCGCAATATGACCTTTAAACATATCGTATCATAAAAACCGGAGTTATGCAATAGAAAAACGCGCCCCATGGAGCTACAGAATGCGGATCCGGCGCGTAGATCAAAAACAGATGAGGCAAGCGAGAAAACCGCACGGACCGGCGTATTTCCCTTTCCCTAAGGGCAAATTGCGTTGAAAAAGGACTTGCAAATGCAAGTCCTTTTTCATGCTCCATCGGAGAATCGAACTCCGGACACCATGATTAAAAGTCATGTGCTCTACCAGCTGAGCTAATGGGG
>CACXCL010000149.1 GCA_902766115.1 uncultured Ruminococcus sp. | reverse complement strand
TTTTGAAATACTGATCGCGATCCCTCTCGGGATCAAAGCCGCGAAGAATCAATACGGCTTCACGGATTATTTCGCGTCGGTATTCTCAATGGTATGTATATCGATGCCGACGTTCTTCCTTGCGACGTTGCTGAAGTATGTCTTCGCTGTCAAACTGAAATGGTTTGAGATCTCGGGCATGCAGGGAAGAAATTTTGCGCGTCTTTCTGATTTCGGAAAATTCATGGATATAGCGTCTCACTTCGTCCTGCCCTGTATAACGCTGATCATAATCAGCATAGGAGGACTGATGCGTTATACCCGTACAAATATGCTTGAGGTGTTAAACGCAGACTACATACGGACCGCGAGGGCAAAAGGCGTTCCGGAGAAAAAGGTGATCAATCACCACGCTTTCCGAAACACTCTCATTCCCCTGGTCACGACCCTCGGCGGGAGCCTGCCCGGTCTGTTCGGCGGCGCTCTCATAACGGAGACCCTGTTTGCACTTGAAGGGATAGGCAAGGCGTCTTACGAGTCCATGCTGCTTGCGGACGTTCCTTTTGTCATGTTCTATCTGGCGTTCCTGTCTGTCCTGACGCTTCTCGGTAACCTGATCTCAGACCTGCTGTACGCGGTGGTCGACCCGCGCGTCAGACTGTCATAGAGGGAGGGACGACATGAAAAAATACGATCTTAACGAAGCCCTGAAGCAGAGAGCCGCGGCAAACGCGGGGAACACCCCGGACGACCCGAACGCGGAGATGAAGCTTGACGACGTTCAGAGAGTCAAGGTCCTGTCTCCCGCTCGCAAGGTCTTCAAGAGATTCATGCGCAACCGCCTTGCGGTTGTCGGGGCGATCATCCTTATTACCATGTTCGTGTTTGCGTTCCTCGGTCCGCTGTTTTACCCCTATGGACAGAAGCAGGTGTTCCACAAGTACGGCGAGCTGAACATGAAGTATGCCCAGGCGATAGAGAACGACTCCTACACCGGATATGCCCTCGACGAGGGCGTCGAGATACCCGGTGAGGTCGGGAGACTGATGAACAGCAAGATCAAGTCGATGATTGAGGACGGCGCTGATTCGGTTTCTTTCTCGGTCGATGGTCATGACGATGTTATCTATATGATCCGCTCCGCCGGTCATGAGGTGTTCAGTCTTGAGACCGTCCCGTCCGAGAAGGTCATCGATTCCTTCGGTGTCGACGATGTCACGGTAGGAGACTTTCTCCGCGGATCATTTAAGTTCAAGAATGAGAGCCTGAAGTCCGTTTTCGGGGAAGAAGACCCCGACGAGAGCAAAGTTGAAGCGCTGAGGTCCGGTATCGACGCCCGGATCAACGAAGCCATCTCCAAAGGCGAGTCCGAGTTTACATACGAGGATGTGGAATACACTCTTAAGAAAGCCGGAAAGAACTACACCGTCAATGCGTCGCTGGATCAGATCAAATACTCCTCCAAAGACGCTGAGCTGGGAGACGACTTTGAGGCAGAACTGAAAAAGGTCCGTGACACGGATGGAAAAACGGAATTCGAGTTCGACGGAGACACCTACAGTCTGATCAAGCTTGACAGAAGCGAGGCGTTTTCCGTCTACAGGACGGGGAAGAGTACCCCCGCCATGATCTACACGCGATACACTTTCGATAACTTCGAGAGCGGCGCGCAGCTGCCCGACGACGTCAAGATCGGCGCTCTCAGGGCCATCGGTTCCGACGATAAGAACTTCACCGTCGGCGACAAGAGCTACACTCTTGACGACGAGGGCGAATACGTCACCGTAAAGGAAAGCGGCGGAAAAGAGCTCGGCGAGTTCACCGTCCTCTCCATCCGCAGGATGTCCGGTAAGGACACCGTGGAATACGAACTGAAGAAGACCATCTCCGCAAAGATAGACGAGATGCTCGAAGCGGGCCTGTATGAGGGAGAGTTCTCCCATCCTCTTGCGGCGCAGGATCCCGACACCGGAAAGATCGTCTATGACGAGGATGGCAACGCCGTAATGGCGGATACCGATTTTAAGATCAGAAGGACCAACACCGGCGTCTTCGAACTCCACTGCACACAGATCACATACCTTATCGATAAATTCGCGTCTCCCTCCGCGAAGCATATTCTCGGAACGGACGGCGACGGATTCGACGTTTTCGCCCGCATCATGAACGGCGGGCGCGTCTCCCTGATGGTCGGCTTCGTGGTCGTCATCCTTGAGACGATCCTCGGCGTCATCATGGGCGGACTCGCCGGATTCTACGGCAAGTGGGTCGACATGATCATCATGCGACTGGTGGATATTTTCTACTGTATCCCGTCGCTGCCGATCCTCATTATCCTCGGCGTGCTGATGGACTATCAGAGGCTGGGACCGTACCCGAGACTCATGGTCATGATGGCGGTCCTCGGCATCCTCGGATGGGCGGGTATCGCGCGTCTCGTCAGAGGCCAGATCCTCTCGCTCCGCGAGCAGGAATTCATGGTCGCCGCGGAGGCGAGCGGCCTGAAGGTCAAGACGAGGATATTCAAGCACCTGGTCCCGAACGTCATGCCTCAGCTCATCGTCTCCGCTACCATGGGCATGGGCGGCGTCATCCTGACGGAGTCGACCCTTTCGTTCCTTGGCCTCGGCGTCAAGCATCCGCTTGCAACATGGGGCACCATGATAAACTCCGTTTCGTCTCAGACGGCTATCGCAGAGTACCCGTACATCTGGATCCCCGTCGGATTGCTTATCTGTATCACCGTCGTGGCGTTCAACTTTGTCGGTGACGGACTCCGGGACGCTTACGACCCGAAGTCCAAGAAATGAGGAGGGAATGACAATGGCTGAAAAGAAAAAGAAAAGAGCCTCTTATATTTCCTCCGGCGAATCGAGAAAGATCACGCGCTTCAACCGCAGGGTAACGAAAAAGCTCGAGCAGCAGCGCGCCGCGAACGCGAGAAATCCCGAGAGTTACACCACAAAGATGAAGGACCCGAACAACGTGGTCGAGTTCGACAACGTCTGCACGTACTTTTTCACCGACGTGGGCGTGGTCAAGGCTGTGGACGGGATCAACTTCAACATCCCGCGCGGCGTGACCGTGGGAGTGGTCGGCGAGTCCGGCTGCGGCAAATCCGTTACCAGCCTGTCGCTGATGCAGCTTCTTCAGAGGCCCATGGGACAGGTTGTTGGCGGAGAGATCCGGTTCAATAAAGGCGACGGAACGGCGTATAACATCGTCAACACGCCGAATAAGATCATGGAGTCGATCCGTGGCAACGAGATCTCCATGATATTCCAGGAGCCCATGACGAGCCTTAACCCGATCTTCAAGATCGGCGATCAGATCAACGAGGTCATCATCCTCCACAATCCCGAAATGTCAAAAGAGGACGTGAAGAAGAGGACTCTTGAGATGATCGGTCTCGTGGGCATTGCGAACCGCGAGGGCGTGTACAACATGTACCCCCACGAGTTGTCCGGCGGTATGCGTCAGCGAATCTGCATCGCCATCGCGCTGGCATGTTCCCCGACGATCATCATCGCGGACGAGCCCACCACGGCTCTTGACGTGACTATCCAGGCGCAGATCCTCGATCTGCTCCAGGACCTGAAGAACAAGATGAATTCCTCTATCATGCTCATCACCCACGACCTGGGCGTGGTCGCCGGAATGGCGGACTATGTTGTGGTCATGTACGCGGGCAGAATAGTGGAGAAGGGAACAGCGAGAGAGATTTTCCACACTCCGTCTCATCCCTACACAATCGGCCTCATGAAGTCGAAGCCGGTCGTCGGGCAGAAGGTGGAGGAGCTTTACAACATCCCCGGCAACGTGCCGAATCCGGTCAAGATGCCGAACTACTGCTACTTCCGCGACAGGTGCGAGATGAGATGCGACAAGTGCGACGGCGCGTATCCGCCGGAGTATAAGATCGGTGACACTCACGTCGTTTCCTGCTACAGATACGCCGAAGAGGGCGAGGAGCTCGGCTATCCGAAGTCCGTTGACGTGGAGGAACTGTGAAATGAATGAAAAAATCGAAAAAGTCTCCACAGAGAACGAAAACGAATACTTGCTCGAGGTGAATAACCTAGTAAAGTGGTTCCCCATAAAGGCGGGATTCTTTAAGCACACGGTGGGCCAGGTCCGCGCGGTGGACGGCGTCAGCTTCAAGATCAAGCGGCGCCAGACCATGGGACTTGTGGGCGAGTCCGGCTGCGGTAAATCGACCTGCGGCAGGACCATCCTGCGCCTGCTCCCCAAGACCTCCGGCGACATCATCTTCGACGGACAGGACGTGTCCGCTCTGTCAAGGCAGGAACTCCGCCACATGCGGACAAGAATGCAGATCGTCTTCCAGGACCCTTATTCCAGCCTTTCTCCGCGTCTCCCCATCGGCGAGATCATCGGCGAGGCGGTCCGCGAGCACGGCATCGTGCCGGCGAGCGAGTTCGACGACTACATTTCCCGCGTTATGGAGGCGTGCGGTCTTCCTTCCTACTATAAGGAGCGCTATCCTCACGAATTTTCGGGCGGACAGCGCCAGAGGATCTGCATCGCAAGGGCGCTTGCTCTCTCCCCGGAATTCATCGTCTGCGACGAGCCCGTCTCGGCGCTGGACGTGTCGATCCAGGCGCAGATCATCAACCTTTTAAAGCAGCTGCAGAACGACTTCGGTCTCACGTACCTGTTCATTTCCCACGACCTTTCCGTGGTGGAGCACATCTCCGACACCGTCGGAGTCATGTACCTCGGGAGCATGGTTGAATACGCGGAGACGGATAAGATCTTCTCCCATCCGCTGAACCCGTACACGCAGGCGCTGTTCTCCGCGATCCCGATCCCCGATCCGGACGCGAAGATCAACAGGATCATCCTGAAGGGAAGTATCCCGAGCCCTGCGAACCCGCCGAAGGGATGCAAATTCCACACCCGCTGCGAGAAGTGCATGGAGGTCTGCAAATACGCCGTCCCGAAGTGGAAAGAGGTCGAACCCGGCCACTTCTGCGCATGCCATCTTTACAACGACGCCGAGGAGGAAGCCGCGGCTGTTGAAGAGATGAACGCTGTTATCGAAAAGGAAGGCGTTACCGAGAAAGAGGAAGAGGTCCTCTGAGATGAAGGACAAGAAAAAAAAGAAGGTCGAAGACTTTGAGGACGACGGCGAGACCATCGTCGACATGAACGTCGAGGGGATGCCGTGGTACGTCAGAGGACGATATAAGACCGCCGAGACGCGTGATACCGGTAAAACGCCGGAACCGCTTTCAAAAGAGCAGATGCGCGCCTACAAGTGGGCGGCAATACGAGCCGGTCTGTTTATCATCGCCGTCTTCGGGCTTGCGTTTTTCCTGTTCATCGCATTCTGCGATTTCATCTGGTTTAGATAGTAAGACTTATAAAAAACAAGCGCCCCACGGGGCGCTTGTTTGCTGCTCAATGTTTCTTGCTTTTGATTTCTCCGTACTTTTTCAGGATTCTGTTGTCTCTTTTCTGTTCACGTTCAAGGAATAATCTGACGTGCCATCGATAGATCATAAACAAACTCACGGAGATCAGGATCGTTATAGAACAAATAACACAGATGATGACCAAAGTTTTCGGTGAATTAGGCGTATATGAAACGATGATCTGCTCTCCCGAGCGGATTTCACGCGCGTAGACGATCCCCAAAAGACTTCCGACCCATGTTTTGCGGTATTTGATCGTGAGTTCGGATTTTTCGGTTACGCATTCTTTCAAAGTGGATAGTGATGAATAAGGTATCGAATATGTTTTTCCGTCTGATGCATAAAACCGAGCGAACGTTCCTGCAGGACGAGTTGTGTGCACTGTGTATACCCGCTCGGGGGTGACTTTAGTTTCCGGCAGCTTTTTGTATGGAGGATCGATCGAATTGGTCACTGAGACAACAATGGTGACGATCGCAAGCACGAAAAGCACAATGGCTGAGATCAGCAAAAAGGAGCTTTTTCTCTTGATTTCTTTTTCAGTTTGCCTTTTCAATGTAATCACCTCGTTTTATGCAAATCTCACTACATCCTTCTCCAGCACTTGTCTCTCATAAACCTGACGATCTCGCCTTTGTCGCGGCCCTCGTAGTAGGCGACGAGCAGACGCTTGAATTCCGGCACTTCCTTTTCGGGGATTACGAGCAGGCCCTCGGCTTTGCCGATGAGGTAGTGGTTGGCAAAGATGACCGCCGCGCGTTTGTTTCCGTCGTTGAAGATCTGTGTCTTCATACAATAGAGGCAGAGACGGATCGCCGTTTCGACGGGTTCTGCATCCTCCGCTACGATAGCGGCGATCTTTTCTTTGACGTCAAGCTCGATCGGAAGCGGGGGAACGTAAGAAGTCCCGCCGATGGTGACCGGCACGCCGCGAATCCTGCCGCCCTCGGCGTAAAACCCCTCGTTCACGAGCTTCGCTATATGGCAGAGGATATAATAATCCGTTTTGGTGGCGATCACGTCGCGGTCCATCACGAACTCCCACGCGTGCTTCAGATTGAGAATTTTCTGCACGTCGTTCGCCGATACGCCGCTGACACGTCCGTTTTCGATGATGTCCTCGGTCTGAGGGAAGGAGGTCGCCACCCCCTCGAGCACTGCCTGATCGTAAATATTCGCTTTCATATTAGCGCGGGCAAAGTCGATATTGAGGATGACTTTATCGGAAAGCTCCTCCGTCGCATAGCCGAGCTCCGCCAGTCGCTTTTCAATCTTACGGACGCCTTTTCTCAGCTCGCGTGCCTCTCTGGTATAACGAAGGAGCGCGGCGTAAAGCTCATCAGAGAAGACGTCAACGTAGGTGCTGGTAAGCTTTCCGGAGACGCGCTTGCGGACATAAAGATACTTGCCGCTGTTGTTTTCTTTGATCTCCGGCGTTCCTTCGTAAGGCAAGAGCTTCAAGCGCGCTTGCAGATCCGCGCGTTGCTGCAGCAGCTCCTGTATCTCCA
>CACXCL010000148.1 GCA_902766115.1 uncultured Ruminococcus sp. | reverse complement strand
GGTGAGCTCATATGTTGAGGGATGGGTCTTGCGCGATCGGCACCTGTGAACCATGTCAGGTGGGGAACCAAGCAGCATTAAGCAGATTTGTCGATGCGCCGCAAGGCAGCCTGTTCTGAGTATGTCTCATCCCGGCGTGTAGGAGTTCTGTTTCGAGTTTTGGGTGTATGGTCTTATTCATCGGGGTAATTCTATTTTCGGTGTGGGAGGAAAACTGACGTGGCTCATCTTGCATTATACCGCAAATATCGCCCGAAAACATTCTCTGAAGTATACGGGCAGGACCATATCACCTCCATCCTGAAATACGAATCCTCCGAGGGAAAGCTGTCACACGCCTACCTTTTCTGCGGACCGAGAGGAACGGGGAAGACCACCTGCGCAAAGATCCTCGCAAAAGTAGCTAACTGCGACAACCCGATAAACGGCGAACCCTGCGGTAAGTGCTTTGCGTGCCGTTCCATCGACAGCGAATCCGCCACTGACGTGGTCGAAATGGACGCCGCTTCCAACACGGGCGTCGATTACATAAGAGATATCAAGGACGAGGTCACATATACTCCCGCGACGCTGAAAAACAGGGTTTATATTATCGACGAGGTCCACATGCTGTCCATCAATGCGTTCAACGCGCTGCTGAAGACTCTGGAAGAACCGCCGGAACACGTGATCTTTATTCTCGCCACTACCGAACAGCACAAGCTTCCTGCGACGGTCATTTCCCGTTGCCAGCGTTTCGACTTCAGACGTATCCCGCTTCAGGATATGTCCTCTCGACTCAGCGAGATCGCGCGGCTTGAAAACATCAAGCTCGAGGACGAAGCCGCGGATATGATCGCAAAACAGGCTTCCGGTGGCATGAGAGACGCTATAAATCTGTTCGAACTTTGCGCCACCGGGGGACGAGACGTCACAAAAGAGTCCGTGATGGAATCCCTCGGGATTTCCGGAATCGAAAACATCTTCAACATCGCCGCGGCGGTTAAGAAAAGCGATTACGACGCCTTGCTCGGAGCAATTGATTCCACCGTCTCCTCTTCTAAGGATTTAGTCTCGTTTTTCGAGGAGATAGTGTCTTTCTGGCGGGATATGACCGTCGTAAAATACGTCGGAATCGACAGCCCGACGATCGAATTGACCGCCGGCGAAAAGGAGCTTGTGAAAAAAGCGTCGGAGATGTTCACCGTAGAGGAGCTTATTTATCATTCACGCGTGCTTGACGATTCGTTGAATCAGATGAACAGGCTCCCGCAGATCAAACGATACACCGCAGAGATGGCGTTTCTCAGACTGAGCGACAAAAAGCTCGATCCGCTTCCTCCGTCTGTCCTCGCGAGGATCTCGTCTCTGGAAAACGAGATCAGGCTCCTTAAAGCGAAAGGTAACGTCATCTTCGAGCTTCCGGATCACACCGGACCGGAAAGTGAGATCGGAAGGGAAGCAGAAAAAAATCCTGACGAGCCGGCTGAAGAAAAAACAGAGCGCATCACGGAAGATCGACATGTTGACGAGCCTGACAGGTCCGAGCCCGAGATGAAAAAGATCTCCGAAAAAGGAGAGTTTCTCGAGAAAATCGGAGAAAAAGATCCTCTTCTGAAGGCTTATCTTTCTGACGCCTCTCTCAGCATCGCGGCAGACGAAAGCATCGCTGTCTTTAAGGTAGCGACTCCGTTTTTCAAAAATATGATCCTTTCGGAAAGCAAAGCAGTCGGGATAATAAGCGACGCGCTCATCACATCCGGTCTTTGCCGCACGGTGCCGAAAGTCCGGGTTGAAGTTGACGACACCCCGGCGACCGAGCAGACAGATTTCTTTGATGAATTATTATAACTTTACTTTAAAAACAAGAAGGGAATAATAACATGAAAGCAAGATTGCCCAAAGGTATGGGAAACGGTCCGTCCGGAATGCAGGGAATGCTGAAGCAGGCCCAGAAAATGCAGGAGGATATGGCTGCCCTCCAGGAAGAACTCGAAGCAAGGGAATACACCGTTCAGGCAGGCGGCGGAGCGGTCGAGGTCACCATCAACGGTAAAAACGAAATACTCAATATCAACATTTCACCTGATATCGTCGATCCGGATGATATCGAGACTTTGTCCGACGTTATCGTCGCCGGAGTCAACGAGGCGATAAAGAAGGTCAGCGAAGTAAGCAGTGAGGAGATGGGCAAGATCACAGGATCTCTCAACATGCCCGGTTTGTTCTGATATCATGGCTGAATTTATTGAACCGCTCGAAAGACTCGCCGATATGTTCCGCCGTCTCGACGGTGTCGGAAAAAAATCCGCGATGAGATATGCCTTCAACGTCCTGAATCTCAGCGACGACGAAGCTATCGAATTCGCCAAAGCGATCATTTCCGTCAAACAGGACGTCTCCCTCTGCGAAACATGTCAGAATATTTCAACCGATAAGATCTGCCCGATCTGCGCATCCTCAAAAAGAGACAGGTCCGTTATCTGTGTTGTTGAGGATCCACGCTCTGTCGTCGCTATCGAGAATACCGGTCATTATAACGGTGTATATCACGTTCTCCACGGCGTTATCTCTCCGATGAAGGGGATCGCACCGGAGCATCTGAAAATAAAAGAGCTCCTGAGACGTCTTAAAGGAGACGAGGTTAAAGAGGTCATAATAGCGACAAACCTGAAACCCGAAGGCGACGCCACTGCGATGTATCTGTATAAGATAATATCCCCCCTTGGGGTAAAAGTGACAAGGATCGCTAACGGCGTTCCCGTAGGTGGGGAACTCGAATACGCCGACGAGATCACTCTGAGACGCGCCATTGAAGGCAGACATGAACTGTAACTGATAAAGGCTTCCGTGTCGGAAGCCTTTTTTTGTTATTCGTTTGTCTTCGACTGACTCGGCGCTTCTCGCTCGAAGTAGTATTTTTTGCTGTGCGAGCAGATGCTCTCGACAACGCCTATACAGAGGAAGCTCGACAGCATTGAAGAACCTCCGTAGGAGAAAAAGGGAAGAGGTATGCCGACGACCGGAAGAGTGGCCAGACACATCCCGATGTTCTCCAGCGTCTGTGCAATGAAAACTGCGGCGACGCCGACGCAAATCAAGGAGGCGTAATCTTTCCTCGTTCTGCGCGAAACAATCAGCAGCCGTATGATCAGCGTCGCCATGATCGCTATATAGAGGAAAGTCCCGAAGAATCCGAGCTTTTCCGCAAGGACTGCAAACAGAAAGTCGGAATGAGCGGCGGGAATATTTGCGAACACCTTTCCGCCTGTAAGCCCCGCGCCGCGGAATCCGCCGGCAATGATCGCCTTTCTGCTCATCAGCGCCTGATATCCGTAGTTTTCCGGATCAAGCTCCGGATTGAAGCCCACGGTAATTCTCATTCTCTGATATTCCTTCATGTGGTCCCAGATAAACGGAAATACAATTACCATGATAACGGCTCCTGCGGCGAAGTACCACAGAGACAGCCCGCCGGCGAACAGCATTGCCGCCATGATGAACAAATAAACGAGGAACGTTCCCATATCTTTGGTAATCGCGAGCAGTCCGAGGATAATACCGGCGTGCAGCATGAGCATCCCGACGTTCTTGATCTTATTGATGTTCTCCTTGACTCTGTCAATGTGACGGCTGAACGTCATGATAAAAGTAATTTTCACAAACTCGGCGGGCTGAAGGTAGAAGGGTATCCCCGGAATTTTGATCCAGTTCCAGTTTGATTCTCCCGAACTGCCCGAAATGCTCGGGATGAACTTGTTTATCACGATGCATGATAAAAGCATTACGATGGAGAAAATGAAAAACACAAGCTCAAATTTCGAGATCAGAGCGTCGTAATCTATCGTGGCAATCAGGAACGCCAGGAGGATCCCCGCAAACGCCGCGGCGCTTTGAACTATTACTTTATTCTTTCCGCCATGTAGAACGTTGGAACCGCCCCAAAGCACAAGAATACTGAGCAACGCCAGAAGAGCGGCGCAGGATAGGATGATATAATCCATCTGCTTCAGTTTTTCCTTTAGGGAGGTTGAGAATTCTTTCATAGCCTCGATCCTTTTCAGTTGATCTTTTTCAGCTTTGCAAACGTCGCCATCAGTTTCTTTGTACCGTGTTCCTCGAAAACCACTTCGTAGAGGATATCTCCGCCCATCTGCTTTACGGAAAGGATCACGCCGTTGCCGAACAGCCCGTGAGAGACATTATCACCCACTTCAAAAACTTCAAGCGGGGTCTTGGGCTTGCTTTGTTTTGTTTCAGGTTTGCCTGCGGACCAATCGTAATTGTATTTGCCTGAAAAAGCGGACCCCGTTCGCTTTCCGTAATATCCCGACGAATAGGGTGAACGATACGAATCCATCGCCGTTTGTTGAATAAGAGAATCCGGGATCTCTCTGACGAATCTTGAAATCTGGTTCATCTGCGTCTGACCGTTCAGCATCCTGCTGTTCACATGGCTTATGTATACCTTCTTTTTTGCTCTTGTGACTGCCACGTAAGCAAGACGTCGTTCTTCCTCCAGCTCCTCGGGGTTCATTATCGTCTGATACCCAGGGAATACGTTTTCTTCCATTCCCGGCAGGAAAACGATCGGAAACTCAAGTCCTTTCGCGCTGTGAATCGTCATAAGCACAACTGCGTCGGCCTCGTCGTCGTATCTGTCAACGTCGGAGATCAAAGCGACCTCCTCGAGAAATCCGGAAAGGGAAGGTTCGTCGGACGTTTGCTCATACTGTTTCGCAGTATTGATAAGTTCGTCAAGGTTGGAAAGCCTTTCGTCCCTCTCGGTCTTATTCTCGATCTCGCGGATCATCCTCTCATACCCGCTGTCGTCTATTACTTTCATAATGAAGTTGGAGACGGTCATTTTTGCGACAGATTCTCTTAAAGAATCGATGAGGAACGCAAATTCCTGCATTGACTTGGAAGCGGAAGGGGAGATCGCGCTGTATTTTCGCGCATTCCTCATGAATTCCAGGAGTGAAAAGCCCTCTTCATACGCAAGAAGGACCGCGATCTCAACAGATCTGTTGCCGATGCCGCGCCGCGGAGTGTTGATGATACGCCTGAGTCTGACGTCGTCCATGGGATTGTTGATGACGTAGAGATAAGAAACTATGTCTTTGACCTCAAGTCTTTCAAAGAACCTGAGACCGCCGAGGACACGATATGGAATAGCGCTTTTGACCAGCGCCTGTTCAATGGCTCTCGACTGGGCGTTCATTCTGTACAGAACGGCAAAATCTCTGAATGAAAAACCGTTTTTTGTCCTCTCGTCGCTGATAACCGTAGAGATGTAACGTCCTTCGTCAATCTGCGTGTCGAGATTGCTCACAATGATCGGGTCGCCTTTTTCAGACTGAGTCCAAAGAGTTTTACCGAGCCTGCCCGTATTATGGGATATAATGCTGTTCGCCGCGTCGAGAATCGTCTGAGTGGAACGGTAATTCTCTTCAAGCTTTATGACGCGTGTGTTATCGTAGTTTTGATCGAAACTCAGAATATTTTCGATGACTGCGCCGCGGAATTTATAGATCGACTGATCTTCGTCGCCGACGACCATGATATTCTTGTAGTATCCCGAGAGAAGAAGTGTCAATCTGAGCTGCGCGAAGTTCGTATCCTGATACTCGTCCACGCAGATATATCTGTAACGCCGTTGGAGCGTGTTTCTGACGTCTTCATGACCTGAGAGCAGTTCTACCGTCGCCATGATTATATCGTCAAAATCCAGCAGATTCTGAGTCTTCAGCCTTTCCTGATAAACCGAATAGATCTCAGCGATCTTTTTCAGCTTGAAATCGTTTCCCGCTTCCCCCGCAAGGTCTTCAGGCGTCATCAGTTTATCCTTTGCCTTGCTGATAGTGTTTTGAACGCTTTTTACGGCGAGTGTCTTTTCATCGATGTCGAGCCTCTTCATGCACTCTGTAATAAGGTTCTTGCTGTCTGCGGTATCACAGATGCTGAAATTTGTGTCGTACCCGACCAGGGAACCGTAGCGACGCAAGAAACGACAGCAAACACTGTGAAAGGTCCCGGTCATTATGGAAGAGTATTCGTCGCTTTCCTCCCCGAATATCTCTCCGATACGGGTTTTGATCTCGCCCGCGGCCTTATTGGTAAACGTGATCCCCATGACGGACCATGCCGGGGCGGGGGATACGGCAAACTTTGTGAGATAGTCCCCCAGTTCCCGTTTTCCGAGGGTCCTGGCTTTTTTCATTTCCTCGATGGTATCCTCGGAAACGAATTCAGGCACAAGATCCGAATTATACGCGTCGCCGAACCGGATTATATGGGCGATCCTGTTGACAAGAACGGTGGTTTTCCCGCTTCCGGCGCCGGCAAGTATCAAAACAGGACCGTTTACTGCATAAACGGCCTCGCGTTGCTTATTGTTAAGGTCCCGGTAATAAATATCAAAAAGTTCTTTTTTCAGTGTAATGTATTCTTTTCTTAAATCCATGAATCATCCGCCCGATATTTTTTTTTCTGATATCATTTTACCATTTTACGCTTGTTTTTTCAATATGAAATACAAACTCAGTTTGATTTATTTCCATAAAAGAGTTATAATATCTCCGAGGGGAGGTCGGACAGTGGTTTACGTTTATTACAAGTTTACGGAGTCGTCCCTGACCCACAGGGAACAACATAAAGCGGCTTTTGAAATGCTCGGCTTCCTTTTGAAGCGCACAGAAGGCGAGGACTATTGTCTGAATACCGGCGTCATGCCGAAAGGGAAGCCTTATCTGACAAATTCCGAAGCGAAATTCAGCGTATCACATGCAAAGGGATGCGTTGTTTGCGCTCTCTCTTCCGGAAAAAAAGCAGATATCCCGCAGAATTGCGGAGAATACGTTCTCGCGGCTGAAATACCCGTCGACGCCCGGGACGTCGGCTGCGACGTTGAGCCGTACGGTAACAATCTGACTCTCCGGTCTAAAGCGAGAATTACGAAAAAACTCTTTACTGAAGCGGAAAAGCAACTGATCGCATCGTCCGGTGAACCCGAAAATGAATTCATAAGGGTCTGGACCGCGAAGGAAAGCTTCGTCAAGTGCACGGGCGAAGGGCTCGGAGGAATAAAAAAAGCCGATATAACCGCTCTGTCAGATGAGTACGGTATTTACAAGTATGAAATCTTTCATGACGGGCACGGATACTCCGTATCCGTTTGCATACAGAAATAAAAGGCAACACGATTTTACCCGGTGTTGCCTTTATTCTGTTATTTTTCTTCTTCGATCGCCATCATCTTGGCGACTCTTCTCTCGTGTCTGCCTCCCTCATATTCATTCTCGAGAAAAGCGGTAACAAGTTCCTTTGCCAGCCCCACTCCTACGACGCGCTGACCCATACATAAAACGTTTGCGTTGTTGTGTATACGTGTGAACTTTGCGCTGAAGATATCGGAGCAGCACGCAGCCCTTATCCCGTGAATTTTATTGGCGCACATGCTCATTCCGATGCCGGTGCCGCAGCACAGGATCCCCAGGTCGGCGCGGCCTTCAGTGATCTCCCGGCAGCCTTTAACGGCAAAATCGGGATAGTCGCAGCTCGCGTCGCTGTCGGTTCCGCAGTCGATCACCTCAAATCCCAAGTCGGTGAGAAATAATCTTATCGCCTCTTTCAGTTGGTATCCCGCGCCGTCGGAAGCGACTGCTATTTTTCTGTCAGTATTCATTTTGATCCTCCCCTCGTTCGCTCAGCTTTTTTTCACGATTTCTCTCTGCCATTGTTTTACGAAGATAAACGGGCTTCAATTCAAAATGTGTTCCGCGCGCGCCGTCATCCGTTGAGCGGTACTTCATCAATCCGGAAACCGCCGCGCCGTAACCGTTGTTTGTTTTCAGCATTTCAGGAGTATTGTCAAACCGGACGTCGCTCAGGAAATCCCGTACTTTGTCCGAGGCGTCGCCGACGAGATGGACTTTTTTCCCTTTCAGAACGGTCGGAAGCTCGGAGATCTGAAGGACGCTGTCATCAGTCACTCTCGTGATCCCGCCTTTGCTGTCCGATTCAAAAAGCGCCGTGTAAACACTGTTGTTTCTCGCGTCGATAACAGGGCAGATTGACCCGTCGAGCCCTTCAAGCTGCCACGCAAGAGATTCCAGCGTTGATACGCCGATACAGGGAGTGTCAAACGGGAATGCAAGACCTTTCGCGGTGGATATGCCGATCCTGATCCCGGTAAAGGAACCGGGACCGTTCGTGACGGCAACAAGCTCCACGTCTTTCATCGAAAGGAAAGCGTCGGAGAGTATCCGCTCGATCATCGGCAGCAGGACCGTGCTGTGTTCAAGCGTGGAACAAAGAGAATAGGTTGCAATAAGCTCTCTGTCCGACGTGAGCGCAACGGTCGAGACGGCACACGAAGTGTCAATTCCAAGGACGATCATTTTCAAGAAATCCTTCCTGTTTTTCTTCGGGTTCAATTCTTATTGTTCTCGAATCATCGTCGTTTTTTGTGATATATACTTTTACGGCATCATCCGGGATAAGTCCTTCAAGTCGCTCGCTCCATTCGACGATACATATCCCACGTTCCAGGTATTCATAGTATCCCATATCTTCCAGCTCGTCTGAACCGGAGAGCCTGTACAGATCGAAGTGAAAGACGGGAACCGAGCCCGAGACATATTCGTTGACAATGGTGAACGTGGGGCTTTTTACTCTGCTTCCGGGGGAAAGAACGGAAACAAATCCCCTTGTCAGCGCCGTTTTACCGGCACCCAGATCACCGAAAAGGGCGACAAATCCCGTTCTCTTGCCGTCGGAATACGATAAAGCGAGCTTTTTGCCGATCTCCTCAGTTTCCTCGGGAGACAGGGAAATATACTCCGCCATCAGAACAGACCGGTGATCTTTCCGTCGTCGTCAACGTCGATATTCTCGGCTGCCGGAACTCTGGGGAGCCCGGGCATTGTCATGATCGCGCCTGTAATGACGACTATAAAACCCGCTCCGGCGGAAAGCCTTACCTCACGTACGTTGATATTGAACCCGCGCGGTCTGCCGAGCTTCTTCATATCGTCGCTGAGCGAATACTGTGTTTTCGCGATGCAAACGGGATACCTTGAGTATTCCTCGCCGAGGGATTCGATATCCTTTATGGCTTTAAGTGCGGCGTCGTCGTAGTTTACGCCGTCCGCGCCGTAGATATTCTTCGCGATACACTCGATCTTTTCCTTGATCGAATAATCATCGGGGTAGAGCAGTTTGAACCGGGATTCTTTCTCGCAAGCCTCAACAACTTTCTCGGCAAGTTCGATCCCGCCCTCTCCTCCACGGGAGAATACGTCTGACACGGCGCAGTCCGCGCCGTTCTCTTCGCAGATACGGGCGACTGCTGCGATCTCAGCGTCTGTGTCGGTACCGAACCTGTTGATCGCAACAACTATCGGCACACCGTACCGGTGGAGATTTTCGATGTGAGTGACAAGGTTTTCGCTTCCCTTGACGAGAGCGTCGATATTCTCTTGTTTAAGATCGGGAAGAGCTATCCCGCCGTTATACTTCATGGCTCTGACAGTCGTAACAAGAACGATTGCCGACGGTTTCAGTCCCGCGAAACGGCATTTGATATCGAGGAATTTCTCGGCTCCGAGATCCGCTCCGAATCCCGCCTCTGTAATGGCATAGTCGGCGAGCTTCATTGCCAGCTTTGTGGCTCTGACGGAGTTACATCCGTGCGCGATGTTTGCAAACGGGCCGCCGTGGATTATAGCGGGTGTATTTTCGATGGTCTGAACCAGGTTCGGCTTGATAGCGTCTTTGAGCAGCGCAGCCATCGCGCCCTGTGCCTTGAGATCGGAAGCGTGGACAGGTTTTGAATCTCTCGTATAAGCGACAAGGATGTTGCCGAGTCGTTTTTTCAGATCGGAGATCGATTCGGCGAGGCAAAGGATAGCCATGATCTCGCTGGCGACGGTGATCATGAATCTGTCCTCGCGCGGAACTCCGTCCGCCTTGCCGCCGAGTCCGACGACCACTCTGCGGAGCGCCCTGTCGTTTGTATCGGTCACTCTCCCGAACAGGATCCTTCTTGTGTCAATGTCAAGTGAATTACCTTGCTGAATATGATTGTCGATCATTGCGCAGAGCAGATTGTTTGCCGCAGTGATCGCGTGAAAGTCTCCGGTAAAGTGAAGATTGATGTCCTCCATCGGAACAACCTGCGCATATCCGCCTCCGGCGGCTCCTCCCTTGATCCCGAATACGGGTCCCAGGGACGGCTCGCGCAGGGCGATAACGCTTTTTTTGCCGATCTTTTCCATCGCCATACCGAGCCCCACCGTAGTGGTCGTTTTACCTTCTCCGGCGGGGGTGGGGTTGACTGCGGTGACAAGGATCAGCTTACCGTCCTTTTTATCTGACAGGCGTTTCAAGGCATGATCGGATATCTTCGCCTTGTATTTCCCGTAAAGCTCGATCTCGTCATCTTCGATTCCGAGGGAATGTGCTACTTCGATAATAGGCTTCATTTTGGCGTTGCCGGCTATTTCGATATCTGTCATGTTTATTCTCCTTGACATAATTAAATTATGCTACAATTATATCATATTTTTGATTCTTTTTCTCTGTTTCCGGAGAAAAAAATCGAGTTTTTTCGTTTTACTTAAAAATCATCTTGAATGAATCGATTTTATGTTGTATAATCAAAATAGGTTAGTTTGGCTAAAAAATAAAAAAGGAGTTCAAATGGACGTATTTTCCGTATTGACATTACTCGGAGGACTCGCGTTTTTCCTCTACGGCATGAAGGCGATGTCGTCGGGACTGGAAAAGATCGCCGGCGGCAGTCTTGAGAAGATCATACAGCGTATGACTTCAAATATCTGGAGCGGGCTGTTCCTCGGTATCGGCATTACCGCTTTGATACAATCCTCTTCCGCCGTGACTGTGATCCTGGTCGGTCTCGTCAACTCAGGTATTATGGTCCTGAATCAGACCACAGCCGTCATCATGGGTTCCAATATCGGAACGACAGCGACCGCCTGGCTCCTCTCTCTGACCGGTATTCAAAGCAACAACGGAATCATCAGATTCATGAAGCCCGAGAATTTTACGCTTGTAATTGCGTTGATCGGTATCATAATGATGATGAAGTCAAAAAAAAGAAAAAATCACGATATCGGCTCGATAATGCTCGGCTTCTCCATCCTTATATACGGTATGAAGATGATGAGCGATGCTGTATCTCCCCTCAAAGACTCGCCGCAGTTCGTAAACATTCTTAAACTCCTGTCAAATCCAGTCCTCGGCGTATTGATCGGCGCCCTGTTTACAGCGATCTTACAAAGCCACTCGGCGTCGATCGGTATTCTTCAGGCGATCTCTCTTACGGGAAGTATAAACTACGGTCTCGCGATACCCGTAATAATAGGACAGAACCTCGGTACGGTCATTAACGCATTACTCGCCGGGATCGGCGTAAATAAAGACGCCAAAAGAGTCCCGCTCATCCATATACTGATAAAAGTTTTCGGAACGCTGTTGTTCCTCGCAGCGTATATAATCGCGCTGACGGTATTCAACTTCGACGAGGTTCTTTCTCATTCGATCAACCCCGTCGGTATCGCGATAATCCACACGACTTATAACGTCCTCGTAACGATAGTTCTTCTCCCTCTTCACAACAAACTCGAGAAACTCGCATATAAGATCATAAAGGATACCGGCGAAGAGAAGATATTCACCATGATCGACGACAGGCTCCTCGCCACGCCCTCCATTGCGATCCTTGAATGTAACACAGCTGCGATAGAGATGGCAAAAACGTCCCGTGATTCAGTCGGGATGGCGTTCGGTCTGTTCGGGGAATACGACAGAGACACAGCGGAAAAGGTGGAAGAAAACGAGACTATTCTCGATAAATACGAGGACAAGCTCGGCACGTATCTTGTAAAACTGGCAGGGAAGAACCTCACCGATAATGAAAGCCGTGCGGTCTCAAATATGCTGACGGCAATAGGCGACTTCGAACGGATCGGCGACCACGCGCTGAACATACTGGAAGGAGCGCAGGAACTCAAAGACAAAAAAATACGTTTTTCCGACGACGCTACAAGGGAAATAAACGTCCTTAGCAACGCTATCAAAGAGATCCTCGATCTTGCGGTCGATTCTTTCGAGTATAACGACGTCGCCAATGCAAAACGGGTCGAGCCGCTGGAGCAGGTCATAGACCTGCTGGTTGCAGAGATAAAAAAACGGCATGTGGAGCGGCTCCGCAACGGTCAATGCACCATCGAACTCGGATTCGTCCTTTCGGACTTTCTCGGAAACTGCGAGAGGATATCCGACCACTGTTCAAATATTGCGGGCGCGCTCATTGAACTGAATATGGACGTTCTTACCGTACACGAGTATCTTAACGACGTCAAAACATCGGGTCAACCCGAATTTGAAAACGAATTCTCGGGATTCAGAGATAAATACTCTCTCTGAACCGTGAAAAAAGAAAGGACAAATCCATGAAAATTCCAAAAGTACTCAGGTTTTCCGCTCTTATCCTCATGGCTGCCGTTTTGCTGTCGTCTGCAGTTTTCACCGCAGACACAACGCTTCCGTTCAAAGACGTGAAAAGCGGTAAATGGTACTATAATCCCATCAAATACGTCTACGACAACGGAATAATGAACGGAATGACGAAGAACACGTTTGAGCCCGAGGGAACCACTACAAGAGCTCAGCTCGTGACCATTCTCTCCCGTCTTGACGACGCCGAGATAAAGGGAATGGGTGCAAATACCGGTTTTTCCGACGTTCCGGCAGGGAAATGGTACTCCGACGCCATCGGTTGGGCTGCGGAAAAGAAACTCGTAAACGGCTATAGTGACGGAACGTTCAAGCCAAACGCTCCGATCCTGAGGCAGGAGCTTGCGGTACTTCTCGACAGGTTTATCGCATACAGAGAAGACGCGCTCCCTGAAAAACCCATTACGGAAAGTTTTGCGGATCAAAATAAGATCCCGAAATGGGCTTCCGGTGCAGTTGAAAGAATTCGCCTCAGCGGTATCATCGCCGGAGATAAGGCAGGTAATTTCAATCCCAAAAAGACGGCGACGCGTGCCGAGATCGCAACTATGATCCAGAGATATCTCGAAAACGTTGAGGATCCGATGTTCTCCCGTCTGAAGAATATTTATTCGCTTGCGGAAGGGGACGGAAAATCTGTCGATATTCATCTTCTCCTTCGTGAAAGGATAAACGGCTCGGGAACTCCCTTCAGTCTTTCCGAACAGATACTTCCTCAACTGGGACTCAGCACCGAGACATACGCCATCGAGATAGATAAAGTCAATTTGGAAATGCTCATAGCTGACACCGACTGCAATATGTTCTTCGGCGACGACGGTATCTACAATTCCCACGGTAAAAGTATCACCGAAGAAGATGATAACAAGGGCATTTCAAAGCTCAGGATCATTAACAAAGAAACCGGGGAGGTCACCCCGTACAAGACCGTTATGCTCAACGTCAAGCGATCCACCGGTCCGTTTTACGGAATGGACCCCGAGGAATTCAATCCCGGCATCTCGTCCGAGGTATACGAAGAAATGAAGAATATCGCCCGGTATTCTCTCGGCGACCTCGGCAGATACGCCGCGTTCATCGACAAGGCGGAAAGGGGAGAGCCTGTTACGGTTGCGTACATCGGGGGCTCCATCACGCGCGGCGCGTCCGGAGGACCTTACCACAACTGGCCGAGACTCACTGAGAACTGGCTCGAGAAAACCTTCCCGAACTCCGAGATGACCTTCGTCAACGCCGGAATCGACGGAACCGGATCTGAATACGGCAATCTCCGTCTCGCCTCCAACGTTCTCGACCACGAACCTGATCTGTTCTTCATAGAATTTGCTCTCAACGACGGTTCGCCGAATTCCGAAAACATGGACGGCTTCGAGTCAATGATAAGGCGCGTCCTCAGCACCGAGAAGAAGCCCGCTATTATGATTCTTCTCGTCGGAAACTCTGGCACGGAGATGTGCGATTACATGAAGTCTGTCGCCGACCACTACGGCATATCCGTCGCAGACTACTGCGGAGCTGCCAAATACGCGCTTGATCTCGGCGAGATCTACAGCGGAGAGATCGCATACGACGGCTCTCACCCCAGAGAATGGGGTCACAATTTCATGTCGCAGACGCTTGTGCTCAATTTCAGGGCGATCATGGAGAAGGTCAAAACAGCCTCGGAAGAAGATCTTGTTATCAAGGATATTCCGGAAGACAGGGTCAGCACAGCGATCAACGAGGATCTGCAGTCCGACAGACCCCTCACCTACACCCCTGAATCAATGGGGAACTGGAAAGTCGTCGATAACATATACAGATTCGGTCACGGGTGGCAGTGCGACGATACGACCTCAGAGTTCGTCTACGAATTCACAGGCAAAGAGCTGTATATTCTCGGCGGACATTCAGACGGGCCTGACTATCCTGAAAACGAATCCACGAATATACTTGTCAGTATCGACGGCGGAGAGTTTTCGCACTATGACTGCGACAGATATGTAAGGATCATCAGTGAAAACGAGGTTGCCACTCATCGGCTCGTGATCAAAGCCGAGACCGAGGGAACAACCGTTACAGTCGCTGAATTCGTTCACCATTGAGCTATCTTAACAAAAAGACGGTCGACAGACCGTCTTTTTAGTTATTCAGTTTTTACAGAAGTCTAATATATCGTGAATCGTCTCTTCCCGGCAAACGTCGTTCAACACCTCATGCCTGCATCCGTCGTATATCTTGCACCTGACCGGTACTCCTGCGTCGCACAGCATCTTATGTACCGTCTCAACGCCTTTTCCGTAATCGCCGACCGGATCATCGGATCCTGAAACGAGAAGGACAGGTTTCTCTTTGTTGAGAGACGGCGCCCAGGATTTACGGTTGGACAGTTTATTGAGTTTAATCAGGTCCTCCATGGCGCTTGCCGTGAAGTAGAAAGAGCAGAGCGGATCGTCTTTGTACTTCTGTCTTTCCTCCTCAATAGTGGAAAGCCAGCTTTTCGGGTCGCGCTCGTCGGCAAATCTGGAATTATACTTCCCGAAAGCAGTTTTTTCAAGAAACGTCGAGATATGCCTCTCGCCTTTGATCTTCTTTGTCATCTTTATCATGGCAAGTCCGACGCCTGCGATGGGATTCGGTCCGCCGGTCCCCATAATGATGAGTTTGTCGTGAAAATCATACTGTTCGGCAGTCAGTCGAACGATGAAGGATCCCATACTGTGTCCCATGAGAGTCAACGGAAGATCGTTTCCGTATTCTTCTTTGACGGAGGCGGCGAAAAGAGCAACGTCGTCCACAAGGCGCTGCCAGCCGTCCTTCGGAGCGATATAACCGAGCTCGCTCTCGTCTCTTGCCGTTTTCCCGTGTCCAAGATGATCGTATGCGAACGTGATGTATCCCGCATCCGCCATACGTCTCATGAAGCCGTCATATCTGCCGATATGCTCCACCATCCCGTGGATCACTTCAAAATATCCTGTCGGCTTCCCCTCGGGCAAGTATACGAGTCCTTTCAGTTCATGATCCTTATCGGAAGACCTGACTGATTTTTCGACAACCTGAATAGCCATATCTTATCTCCTTAATCAATCGTGATATGCCTGTGACGCTCTGACTGCGTGACGCCAACCTGAAAGGAGCTTTTCACGCTCCTCCCGACCCATACGCGGCGAGAAGGTCACTCCGTTTTTATTAAGATCGGATATTTCGCTCCTGTCGCGGAAAAATCCCACGGCAAGACCGGCAAGAAACGCCGCGCCTGCTGCTGTCGCCTCTTGTGTTGCCGGTCGAAAAACGGGAACATCCGAGATATCCGACTGGAACTGCATCAGAAAATCGTTGGCTGACGCTCCTCCGTCAACGCGGAGAAGAGGGATGTTCTGCCCGCTGTCGGCCGCCATGGCGGAAAGGACGTCCTCGGTCTGATAAGCAATAGACTCGAGCGCCGCGCGGATTATGTGGTCCCGTCCGGCTCCGCGGGTCAGTCCGGTGATCGTCCCTCTCGCACGCATGTCCCAATACGGCGCGCCCAACCCGGCGAAAGCGGGGACGATATAAACGCCTCCGGAATCCTTGAGTTTCGTGGCGAAATACTCGCTGTCCCGCGATTCGTCGATAAGCTTCAACTCGTCTCTAAGCCACTGGATCACCGCACCTCCGACGAAAACGCTTCCTTCGAGCGCGTACTCGGTGTGCCTGCCTTTTTCGCTTGCGGCAACCGTTGTGAGCAGCCCGTTAGAGCTGAACACCGGTTTATCTCCCGTGTGGGAGAGAAGGAAGCATCCTGTTCCGTATGTGGTCTTGGCGTCACCCGGCATAAAACAGCCTTGTCCGAAGAGCGCCGCCTGTTGGTCCCCGGCGATACCGCAGATCGGTATTTGCGCACCCATCAGGTTCACAGCGCCGTACAGATCGCTGCTGCATTTCACCTCGGGAAGCATTTCCCGGGGGATATCGAGGATCTCCAGTATCTCGTCATCCCAGCGCTCGTCAATTATGTTATACATCATCGTACGCGACGCGTTTGTCCGGTCGGTGATATGAACGATCCCGCCGGTCAGTTTCCAAAGAAGCCACGTATCGATGGTCCCGAACAGCAACTCGCCCTTTTTAGCCCTCTCGCGGGCGCCGGGGATGGTGTCAAGGATCCATTTGAGCTTCGTTCCGCTGAAATAAGCGTCGATACGAAGTCCGGTCTTTTGTCGTATAAGTTCGTTTAACCCGTCCGCCACCATCCGGTCGCAAATATCAGCGGTCCGTCTACACTGCCAGACGATGGCGTTGCAGACCGGTCTGCCGGATTCTTTTTCCCATACCACGGTGGTCTCGCGCTGATTTGTGATCCCGATAGCGGCGATCTCCTCCGGCGAGATCCCGTTTTTTGCGATGCATTCCGTTATGGCGGAGTATTGGCTCGCCCATATCTCCATGGGATCGTGTTCGACCCACCCGGGTTTCGGATAGTACTGTGTAAACTCATGCTGTGCCATGCCGACGATACGCGCCTCTCGGTCGAAAATTATCGCTCTGGCGCTCGTCGTGCCCTCGTCCAGGGCCAAAACATATTTCTTCATCCGCACCTCCGATCGTTTTCTGATGATAATATACCATTTTTTTGACAATAAATCAACTTTTTTTCTCACGTGAAAAAAGAAAGCCCCCGATCTCGGGGGCGGGGAAAAACTCATTCTTCAAAAATTCAAAGATACCCTCTCACGTCGTGAGTGAGTTTTTCTTCCAGATTTATCAGTTTTTTTGTTATATCTTTTGCGTGCTCGTCAGCAGCCTCGTACTGATTGAGGTATCTGTTGAGAGATTTTACGCCCATGTTGCAGCCGTCTGTCATGAGATCCGCCACCGTACTGTCGGACTCGTGCATCATGAGCATCATATTTGTTTTCATTTTCGACATGTTTTTCGCGACAGCGCTCGGCTTTTTCCCGTCGTCTCCGAAGCGTTCAAGCGCTTCGTCTATCTCATTTCCGAGACGTTCGTGCTCGTCTCGGCAGCGGTCAAGAAGATTTTTCAAATGAGACGAATGGACGTGCGGATAAACGTCCTCGATGGACGAAACTCCCATTTTCACGCCG
>CACXCL010000147.1 GCA_902766115.1 uncultured Ruminococcus sp. | reverse complement strand
CTTGACGGTCTCGTCGGAGCCGCCGAAGCCGGTGCCCTCCGGGTCGCCGCCCTGGATCATGAATCCGTCGATTATGCGGTGGAACGTTAGTCCGTCGTAAAAGCCGGATCTCGCCAGCTTCAGAAAATTCGCCACGGTGAGCGGCGCCTCGCCGGCGTCAAGCTCCAGCGTCATCTTGCCGTAGTCCCGCACCTCGATCTCAACGTGATGGATGTTCCCGTTCATTTTTCTTCTCCTTCGTTATCCTTATTATCGCCGTCTCCAGCGGTCATTTTTCTTTTTTTCTCCCTCTCGGCAAGGATCTCCGAGGGAGTGAACGTGTATTTTTTACCGCAGAAGAGACACCCGGTCTCCACGTTCTCGCCACGCTCGCAGATCTCCTTAAGGTCCTCTGCTCTCAGCGACGCCAGGGCGCTGAGGTACTTTTCCCTGTTGCAGGGACAGACGTAGCCCATGTCGAACTCGTCGAACATCTCATAGGGGATCCCCCGGAGAAGACGCGCGATGATCCCGTCGCCGTCCATTCCCTCCGCGATCAGGGACGATACGCTGTCCATCCCCTTCACGTTTTCCTCGATGAGACCGATCATCGACTCGTCCGCGCCGGGCATCAGCTGAAGCAGGTACCCTCCGGCGGCGAAGCACATATTGTCCCGCCCCACCCGCACGCCGAGAGCGCAGACTGTGGGCGTCTGCTCGCTGTTTGCGAAATAGGACGTCAGATCGTCGCCGATCTCGCCTGTGACGATGGGAGACGCGCCCACGTACGGCTCCTTCATGCCCATGTCGCGGATCACATAGAGGGTGCCGCCTCCCACGGCTCCCCCAACGTCCAGCTTGCCCGCCTTGTTCGGGGGAAGCTCCACCGACGGGTTGTCCATATATCCCCTCACGTTGCCCTTGTAGTCGCTGACGCAGACCACGGTCCCGGCGGGGCCGTCTCCGTCGATCCGGAGAGTCAGGGAGTCGTCCTTGTTCTTCAGAAGGCTGCCCATCATGGCGGCGGCGGTGAGGCATCTGCCCAGCACCGCCGTGGCAGTCTTCGCCGTGTTGTGTATCTCGCAGGAGCGGCGGACCGCCGCCGTGCTGTCGCAGAACACCACCCGGGCGGATCCGTCCGTCGTTATGGCTCTTTTTATCACGGATGATTTGTTTTCCATCGTTGCACCGTCTTTCCCCGCGCACGCCGCGCGGATCTACCGGATAATTGTACCACAAATGCCGGGAATATACAAGAGGCGGACGGGTTTTTGCCCGTCCGCCGCGTTGCGTTACGTTTGGATTCAGTTTTCGCCGTTGTCAGTGAGGTCCTCGATCTTTTCTGCTGTCTCCTCGACCGCGGGAGCCGCTTCTTCGATCTTTTCGGCGACCTCCTCGACCGCGGGAGCCGCTTCTTCGACTTTTTCGGTGACCTCCTCGTAGATCGGCGCTCCGGTCATGGGGTCATATCTCAGGGGCTTGCGTCCGGGCGCGGCGTTCTGAGGCGCGGCGTTCTGAACGGGAGCCGTAACCGGATTCACATTCTGGGGAGGCGCAAAGGACGGTGCGGGCGCAGGATTTACATTCTGCGGCTGAGCAAAGCCCTGCGGAGGAACAAATCCCTGATTGGGAGCGTAGCCCTGATTGGGAGCGTATCCCTGGTTGGGAGCATATCCCTGGTTGGGAGCGTATCCCTGATTGGGAACATATCCCTGGTTGGGAGCATATCCCTGGTTGGGAGCGTAGCCCTGGTTCGGAACGTATCCCTGATTCGGAGCGTAGCCTTGATTCGGGACGTAGCCCTGATACGAGACATAGTTCTGATTCTGAGCGTAGCCCTGATACGTGACGGGAATGCCGCCTTTTTTCGGATGAGCGATCCATCTGAGACCGATCAGAAGCGTGAAACCGAGAAGTATATTGGCAACAATACTGAGTATCGTCGCAAAGATCGACAGGATTATCTCGGGCTCACCTTTACCGATGTACTTAAAAAGGGCATTGTGTGCTTCTCCGTACATCTCGATGTTTGAGAAAAGAGACACGAAGCCGACCAGCAAAATAAGTATGCCCGGGACTATCCATCCGGTCCCCGAATTATACGACCCGATACGCGCCCGCTTGGAGGATGAAGATGAGACCGCCGCTGCAACAAGCATTGCTATCACCGCAACAACCATTCCAACAATTGAAATTATCACATCAGCCTTTCCCTTTGAGCTCAGATAGTCGAAATGCTTGAAGTAACCGGCGTCAGAATACTTGTAGATGATATACCCGCAATTTACCGCTTCTACCAGCGTCAAAAGAGAGAAAAGCGCAGTGAAAATGCCGGAGACCTTCCCCGCGAAAAAAGCTATTGCCAGCAAGACATACGTGAGAATCTGAATGATCGTAAGGATCAGCGCAAACGTCGTTTCCCCATTCAAAGAGCCGTAACCCTTGAAGAAATAGAGATAACTGCTGTTGAGGACCAAAATGGCAAACGCTGCCACAAGGAGGAACAGGATACCCGCAAAAACGTTGAGTTTGCTCTTTCTTTCCATTTCATCTTTCTCCTTTAATTGTATGAATCGGTGCACGGTCTGACAGTATTATATCATACCGGTTTTGAATTGTAAACAATAAAAACCGCAAAAATCACCGCATGTCGTTGACTTCCGTCCCGCCCCGTGGTATTATGCTATTGTGATATGACAAGACGGGGGTCCCGGGACCCCCGGGAAGGACGGTTCGATGAAAATTATTCTGAAAAACGGCGCCCCTGCGATCGTGAGCGAGGCGGGCGAGCCCGTGATCTCCGTCGCGTCGTGCGGAGTGAGATATACAGGGGACGGCGAATCGAAAACCGAGCTCGTCGGGGGAGAATGGTCTCTCGACGGCGGCACGGCGACATGCGGCGGAGCGGCTCTCACCTTCTCACGGGAGGGGGACGGCATAAAAATCTCCGCGGAGTACAGGTACGGCGGTCCCGACCTCGGCAGGACCGACGAGTTCATCGTCCTCAAAGGTAGATTCGAGGAGCCGGTGAAGACGCTGGTCGCCCCCGGCGTGCGCGAGGTCAACGGTATCAAGACCAACGAAATGCTCACCTCCGTCGAGACCATGGAAATGGATGAGGACACCGTATTCGAGTGCGGCGACTTCGCGGCGCTCGTCACCCCGTCCGGGAAAAAGTATATCGCGGGTTATCTGACGTATCGTGAATACTTCGGCGGGATCACCGTCCGCGGAGACGGCTCCTTCGAGGTGAAGGCGTATACGGAAGAAGCGCCTCTGCCCACCGGCGGCGCCCTCAGAAGCGACGTTTTCTACTTTACTGAGTGCGACGATATCGTCGCGGAACTGCCCCGGTACTGCGACCTGTGCGTGCGGGACATGGCGGGCGAGCCGCGGCTGAAATTCGACGT
>CACXCL010000146.1 GCA_902766115.1 uncultured Ruminococcus sp. | reverse complement strand
GTAGTCGTCCGGCATATGGTCAAAGTCGGTTGAGTCGAGAGGATGATCCGGATCAAACGAGTCAAGATTCAACATGATCCTGTTGACATCACAGTTATCTCTCAACCAGTCGCGCCATTTGAACTCTGCCTTGTTTGTGCTCTCCCAATGCTGATTTATGGCTTCCGGATCTTGCTGGACAAAAACATGTCTCCACAGACCATCCTCTGAGAATTCCTCTACTTTAATTATCGCTCCCCCGCTTTTTTCGTTTTTCATAATGTTTGAGATACAGAGGTTATAATACAGCTTGTCTTGCCCAAGTAATTCGACAAGATACTCGTAAAAAACAAATGATACAAACAATCCTTTTTCTATGCATTTCTCATAAAACTCATCAAATGAATCCGATTTTAGTTCAGGAAGGTAATCAAAATCCAAATTGTTATATATGTCAACTAATTCTTCCTTTAGGCCCAGATTTGATGCCGCTCCGGTCTCGTCAAGAACAACGATGTCCCAGTCCTTTGTCAGGGAGGCGATCGTAGACTTTGATCTCTGAATCCATTTCTGATAGTGATCATAAAGAGTCCATCCGGGGCGAGCCAGATTTTTGATCTCGACTCTGTACTTGTCCCCTGCAATCGCTTTAAATTGTTCCGGGACTTTTGGAACGTAAATAAAGCTGTCGCCGAAAAAAGCAATGGTGAGGACGTCATCATCCCCTGTAATAGACCTTTCCTCCGCAGTTTTGATGAATCTGTCTATCATCGCCGCGGTCTCGGTGCGGGTGATCTTCGCCTTGGGGTCGAATCTCCCGTCCTCGCGTCCGTTTACGACTCCGGCGCGGAAGAGCGCGTCGACGGCTTTCGTGGCGTAGGAGGGAATCAGATCGTCGTCGGCCGGGGAGGCGTCTTTAATTGCAGGCAAAACGAGCATATTGAAGCTAAGATATCGATACAGCATCGTCGCAAATTCCGCCCGTTTGATATCGCCATCGGGATCGAACGCCGTTTCGGTTTTCCCGTTTACTATGCCTTTGCTCTGCGCCCATGTGACGGCTTTTGTGTAATACTTCCCGGCTTTCACGTCGGTGAACTTGTTTTCCGCCTCGGTTTTCGGGCTCCCCGCCATGCGGTAAATGATCGTGGCGCACATTCCGCGGGTCAGCGTGCCGTTCGGGTCGAATTTTGTCCCCGTCACGCCGTTCATTATGCCGTTCTCGTAAACATACTTCACATTGTCATAGTACCATTTTCCCGCCTTCACGTCGGTGAAGGGCATTTCCCCCGCCGTACACAAAGCGACAAGAGGCAGCACCATCATGACAGCCAGACAAAGCGAGATAAACGTAATCAGTTTCTTCATTTTTTCTCCTTTTTGCGCCTTGGAAAAGTTTTTTCGCTAGTACAAGGATTGCCGCAAAATCAAAAGACGTTGCGGCAATCCTTGTTGTTTGAATGATTCAGTTAAGTCACCAACTGATACTTTCTGCGACCGCTATGACTTCGTCAAGAGTAAAGTCGGTCCCGGCGACTCTGACCGACATGTCTGCGTTGCCGAAGGTGACGCCCGCGAGTTCCACGTCTAAGGCGTCATTGTTGTCATTGACAAAAGCCGGCATACCGTTGATCGTCGTTTCATAAGTCGCTTCGAAGTTGTCGCTGTCATATCCCCAGTCGACGTCTGCGGTGCTGCACCAGATAACGATATTCGGGAACATGGTATTGAGCAATTCTTCGTCGGTCATATCACTATATTCCGGAGGTATCAGCTGGAACATACGGACCTGTCCCTGATATTCGCCGAAATCGTCATCGGATATTTCATACAGGATGAATCCTTCCGGAATATACCCGACAGATACGTCGTCGATACTTGCCGATCCGTCCGGTTCCGCGTCGTTGAAATGAACTCTCACATAGCCTTGGTCATCATTGTACGTGAACGCCCCGAATATAGCCGCTCTGACCTGCGCGTTGAGCATGAGCAGGCCGAACGTCGTGACCATCACCGCCAGCGCGATAGCCACGATCTTTTTGACCGTTGCGCCGCGCCTCTTACGCGGCGCCGCGTCCGCGGCCTCGACCAGTCTCGGGTCGATCCCGCCGATGGCGCTTCTCATCATATCTTCTTTCATAAGATAAAACCTCTTTCTTTCAAATATTCGGCCAGGTCGTCCCTGGTCCGTTTGAGCATCATGAGGACACGGCTTTTTCCGAAGCCGTACCTTTGGCAGATACTCTTTACCGAGTCGTAATACCAGTACCTGCGGATAAAGACGTTCCTTTTCGTCTCGTCGACGGAGAACAGGAACCGCGAAATCTCCCGGGAAAGCTCCTCTTCCTCCAGTCCGGCGTCGAGATCATCGCCGGAAACGATCTCCCTGATCTCGTCGAGAGACCGCACGTTATCGGAGCGGACGCGCTTCTTGCGCGTGTTCTTTTTCCATCGGTTGATGGCGATCTCCCGCGTGAGCTTGCCGAGATACGCTTTGAGATCGCCCGGTTCATGGGGAGGTATGCTTTTCCACGCGGCGTAGAGTACGTCGTTCAGACATTCCTCCGATTCCATCCGGTCGTGAAGAACGTTATTCGCGATATACGCGACGTATTTCCCGTATTTGTTTTTCGCTTCCGCGACGGCGTCCTCGTTTCTGTCAAGGAACATCCGTACGATCATACCGTCATCCACGCTTTACCTCCTCTCCGGATGAAAGGCCTTTCACCCTAATACCCAACAAAAAATCGACTCGATCACATTTTTTTGAAAAAAAGTATGTATTTTTGAAATCGGACGGAAGTCATATTCAAAGTGAGACAATATGCCTCTTATGGGGGAGAGAGGACCATCTCAAACGCCGAAGTTAGCAAACAGGCGATGATTCCACAAAACCGCCCGGGAACTTCCTGTTTGCCCGAAAAACGGCGGGAGCCGCTTTTCCGAAATCTGCCTAAACTTTTCTCTCCCCCCGTCCCCCTTTCTCTCCTTGGCTGCCGCCTCTCTTGATGTTTTGCTTTTTCTTTGCGCCGATGACGCATTTCCGTCCGAGGAAACATCCCTACACATAATCTATCACAAAAAAAGTCGGCGCGGAAGTATTTCCGCGCCTTTTTCAGAAAAGTTTCTTGAAGGGGGAGCTCGTCGCCGCGCCGCCGGGGGCGGATGAAGCGGCGTCGGGAGAGTGGCCGCGGTCGAAATTCTGCGAGCGAATAGCGAGCAAAGAATTTCGGGTACCGCAACAGGAACGGGGGAAACTTCTTTTCAAAGAAGTTTCCCCCGTAATAACCATTATTTCGCGTAGTCAATAGCGCGGCTCTCGCGTATCACGTTGACCTTGATCTGTCCCGGATACTCCAGCTCGCTCTCGATCCGTTTCACGATGTCGTGCGCCACGAGGACCATGGTATCGTCATCTACCGCCTCGGGCTTGACCATTATGCGTATCTCGCGGCCCGCCTGGATCGCGTAGGATTTTTCGACGCAGTCGAAATCGTTGGCGATCTCCTCGAGCTTAGTGAGTCTCTTGATGTAGTTTTCCAGATTCTCACGGCGCGCGCCGGGTCTCGCCGCCGAAATGGCGTCCGCCGCCTGGACGATCATCGCCGTCAGAGTCTTGGGCTCCACATCGCCGTGGTGCGCCTCGATGGCGTGGATGACCTCTTTCGATTCCCTGTTCTTCCTCGCCACTTCAACGCCCAGCTGAACGTGAGACCCCTCCACCTCCTGAGTCAGCGCCTTGCCTATGTCATGGAGCAGGCCCGCGCGCTTCGCAAGGATACTGTCGCCGCCCAGCTCGTCCGCAAGGATACCGGAGAGCAGGGAGACCTCGATGGAGTGCTTCAGGACGTTCTGTCCGTAACTGGTCCTGTACTTAAGCCGTCCGAGGAGCTTGACCAGTTCGGGACTGAGTCCGTGGACTCCCGTCTCGAAGGTGGCTTTCTCTCCGGCCTGCTTGATGGCGGCGTCCACCTCGCGGCGGGCCCGC
>CACXCL010000145.1 GCA_902766115.1 uncultured Ruminococcus sp. | reverse complement strand
GGCGCTGCTTTTCGGCACGGCGAAGAGAGAGATCGTCTCTTCCCGGAAGGGGAGGCATTACTGGAACGCCGGCGTGGCGACGCTGACTGTGGGCGCTCTTTTCAAGGGAGTCCTGGAGATCTACGGAACGGACAGCCCGCTTTTCATCGTTTATTCAGTCGTCGGGATCCTGCTTCTGATCGCGGGTCAGGCGACGGGAGCCGCGGTTCGGGTCCTTCACGGAAAAAAGAACAAAACGCCGGACGAGGCGAAGAAAGGATAAAAAAATGAGAGCTTGCGACAGGATACTTGAGAAAAAATGGGGCGTTTTCACACACTATCTGGAGTTCAACGTGAACCGTGCGGAAAATCCCCAGAATCAGGGGGTCGGGGTGACCTCCTGGAACGACTGCGTGAACGCCGTCGACGTGAAAAAGCTCGCTGATTCCGTCGCCGCGACCGGCGCGGGATATTTCGTCATCACCATGCAGCAGGGGAACCGCTTTATGCTCGCTCCCAACGCGGCGTACGACGAGATCGCCGGGACGAAGCCCGGCGAGGCGTGCCCCGAGCGCGACGTCGTCATGGAGCTCTCCGACGAGCTGGAGGCGCGCGGGATCGACCTGTTCCTCTACTTCACCGGCGACGGACCGGACGACGACCCCGAGATCGGTCCGAAGTTCGGCGCTTTTGTCGACAACGAGCCGAAATACAAGCAGATCACCATGAGCTTCGTGGAAAAGTGGTCACGGGTCCTGAGAGAGTACTCTCTCCGCTACGGCGAGAGGGTCAAGGGCTGGTGGATCGACGGATGCTACCGCGAGCTTTTCGGGTACAACGACCGGCTGCTGAAGCCCCTCTACGAGGCGGCGAAGGCGGGCAACCCCGATTCCCTTGTGGCGATGAACGACGGCGTGTGGTGGGAGCACCGGAAGAATTATCCCGAAGAGGAGATGGTCTGCGGCGAGTTCGACAACTTCAACGTTCTGCCGAAGAGCCGTTTCATCAAGGGCGCACAGGCGTTCAACCTCTCTCCCCTCGGCAAGGTCTGGGCGGAAGAGAGCGTACGTTACTCCCCCGAATATCTCTATCATTTCATCTCCTGCGCCAACGAGATCGGCGGAGTGGTCACCGTGGAGGTCGTGATCTGCCGCGACGGGAGCATCTGGCCGGAACAGCTCGACGCGCTGAAAAAAGTCGGTCAGCTGATGAAGGGGTAAACGGGAACGAAGAAAGGCTGTCGTATCAAGTACGGCGTCTTGTCGCCGTGACTGTACTGAGGGGACTTCTTTGAAAAGAAGTCCCCTCAGACTCCCCCAAGAAACTTTTTTGAAAAGCCGCGGAATTGATTCCGCGGCAGTTTTTTTTAATGCCGTGCAGCCGGCGCCCTGCAAACAGGCGGCAGTCCCATATATTCGCCCTATGGTCTCCCGCTCCCCCGGAATCGTCGCGGCACGGCGATTTTCATAGTCCCGGTCCTGCCGCGAGCGTGATCTCGCGCAGAGCGGCGAGGAGATCCTCCCGCGCCGCGCCGAATCCGCCCGGGTCACGGGACTCCGCGGCGGCGCGGAGCGAGCCGACTGCCGCCGTCACCGCGGCTGCTTCCCGCTCCCCCGCGAGGAGCGCCACGCCGCGCCGGCGCCTCTCCCACGCGGAGGCGATCCCGTCCACCTGCCGGAGAAGCGCCGTCCCGCCCTCCGCCGCCTCTGTCGGCGGAGGAAGCGCCTCGACTCGAGATCTCACCTCGCCTGCCGCGCCGCCGAGCCACACAGACGCCGACACTGCCGCCGCCACCGTCAGCGCGAGAAACGCGCACGCCGCCACAAACGATCTCATACCGTTCCTCCCTCTCTTCCGCGTCCCCATTTCACAACGTCCGTCAGACCGTCCCGACGCTTGAGGAACGCCGTGTAGCGTCCCTCGCCGTCGCAGGTCATGAGAAACACGTCTTCTTTTCTTATCCCGCGCGCCCGCAGCGCGCCCTCCGCTTCCGTTCGGAAGGCTTCCTGGATTTTGCCGTCCACCACCGCCGCCCGGGCGAAGGAGCCGCCGCTGTCCATGACTGAGATCTTTCCGTTTTCCTCCAGTACGGCGTACTTCACTTCCCCTGCGTCAAAAACGCCCTTCAGCCTCAGCTCCGACAGAAGCTCCTCCACCTCGATCCGGTGGCGCGACAGCTCGTCGGTCCGTATCCGCCCCCGGTCGATGAGCAGCGCCGGCGACCCGCCCAGCAGTTTTTTCATGAATCCCGCCTTCGTCTCAAGAAACGACACGATCACCTCCACGGACAGGAGCAGGAATATAGCCGCCAGGGAGTGGATCACCGGAATATGGCGGTCCGACACCGGGAGCACCGCCAGCTCCGACAGCATCAGCGTCACCACAAGCTCCCCCACCTGGAGCTCCCCCACCTGCCGCTTCCCCATGAGTCTCATGGACGCGATGAGCGCAATGTATATAATGAAAGTTCTCGTTATCACGAACGCCACGCCGCCGTCACCTCCCGTCAACGGGAGTATTCGCTCTCCGGGACGGCTTTAATCATCCGGCGACAGATTGACATACGGCGATTTTTGTGTTAATCTTATATAGTAATACCGACCGGAAGGAGACCGTCTCCAATATGAGTGAAAAGAAGAAGCCCGGACTGCTGGGCTATGCCGTGGTGATGAGCGTCATCACGATCATTTCGAAGGCGCTGGGCCTGCTGCGCGACGTTCTGGTGGGCAGGAACTACGGCACCGACGTGGCGGCGCAGGCGTACGCGGCGGCGTCCAGTCTCCCGGTCATGATATTCGACTTCGTCATCGGCGGCGTCGTCACCGCGGCGTTCATACCGGTGTTCAACTCCATTCTGGTGAGAAAGGGCAAGGACGAGGCCCTCGAATACGCCAATTCCTACGTGAACTTCATCCTCATCGCCACGGCGGTCATCGCCGCGGCGGGAGTGGGGCTGGCGCCCCTGCTTGTCAGATTCGTCGCGCCGGAGCTCAGCGCCGAGGCCACCGCGCTGGCGGTGAAGCTCACGCGGATAATGTTCCCCATGATAATCTTCACGGGACTTGCGTTCTCCTTCGTTGGGATACTCCAGTCGCTGGGAGAATACAACATCCCGGCGCTCATCAGTCTCGTCTCCAACGTCATCATGGTGGGCTACCTGTTCGCACTGAACTGGAAGTTCGGCATTTTCGGCCTCGCCGTGACCATGGTCATCGGCTGGGCGGCACAAGCGTTCATCCAGGCGCCGAAGCTGCTGTCCTTCGGATACAGATACCGTCCGGCGCTGCCGAAATTCGACGAATCGCTGAAGCGGTCGCTGAAAAGCGCCCTGCCCATCCTCATCGGCATGTGGACCACCCCCATCTGCACCCTCATCAACAACAGCTGCGCCTCCTCCCTCAACGAGGGGCGCGCCATCGCGGCGCTGAGCTACTCCAGCAAGTTGTATATAATAATTGTAGGAGTTTTCTCCTTCGTTGCGACGAACCTGCTGTTTCCCAAGATGTCCAAGGCGGAGGCGGGAGGCGACCGTGAGGAGACCACCCGCCTGATACGCACGTCGTCCAAGACGCTGGTATTCGTCATCGCGCCCATCACGGTGGGACTGGTGATGCTGGCGCGCCCCTTCATCGCGCTGGTGTACGAGCGCGGCGAGTTCACGCCGGCGGATACTCTGCTCACCTCGGACGCGCTCCGTTTCTACTGCGTGGGAATGATCTTCATGGCGGTGAACGAGGTGCTGGTGAAGTCGCTGTTCGCTTCGGAGCACCCGAAGGCTCCCATGGTGTCGTCCATTTGCTCCATGTCGTTCAACGTGCTGGTGATCTGGATCTGTTACGGTCTGCCCAGCTTCGGCGCGCCCGCGCTGATCCCCGCTCTCGGCGAGAGATTCGGCATCGGCGGCATCGCGCTTACGGCGGGTCTCGCCACGGTGATAAACTTCTTCATCAATGCGGTCTTCGCGTGGCGAAAGAAGATATGCCGCTTCACGGGGCGCGACATCCTTGACGCGGGACGCTCGATCGTCGCCGCGGCGGCGATGATCCCCGCGCTGTGGTTCGTGGACAGGAAGATCGGCTCGGATATCGGCAGGATCGGCCTTGGGATCCTCGCCGGGGTCGCCATCTATTTTGTCGCGTGCGTCATACTCCGGTCGGAGGAGACGGGAGCGGTGTTTTCCATGATCCGGAGGAAGTCCGGAAAGAAGGGAGACGGTGAAAATGAGTAAGATAAAGATAATCCACGTGCTGACGGACACCAACATCGGCGGAGCGGGGCGCGTGCTGATCCAGTTCCTGAAGAACTACGACCGGGAGAGGTTCGACGTGAAGGTGGCGATCCCCCGGGGGGCGGAGCTGATCCCGCTGATCGAGGCGGAGGACGTGCCGGTGATCGTGACGGAGTCCGGCGGCGACAAGTCCTACGACCGGCGCGCCGTATCGGAGTACCGCCGCATCTTCAAGGCGGAGAAGCCGGATATCGTTCACACGCACTCGTCCCTGTCGGCGCGGATTGCGGCGTTCTTCTCGGGGGTCAAGAGCAGGATCTACACCCGTCACTGCACCTTCGACATGCCGAGGAAGCTGACGACCTTCCCGGGCAAGCAGATAAACGGATTCATCAACAACCGCCTCGCCACGCACATCATCGCGGTGGCGTATGCGGCGAAGGACAACCTGACCGACACGGGCGTGTCGGAGAAGAAGATCACCGTCATCATGAACGGAGTGGAGAAGCTCCGGGACGTGACGGAGGAGGAAAAGGCGGAGCTGCGGCGGTCGCTGAGGATCGAAGAGGGCGACTTCGTCTGCGGGATCTCGGCGCGGCTGGAGTCCTACAAGGGACACATGTATCTGCTGGAGACCGCGGCGGCGACTCAGGCGGCGGGCGAGCGGATCAAGTACGTGGTGATGGGCACCGGCAAGGACGAAGAGGCGATCCGCGCCCGGGCGGAGGAGCTGGGACTGACTAACGTGATCTTCACCGGTCTCGTCCGCGACGTGGCTCCCTACTATTATATAATGGACGTTCAGCTCAACTGCTCCTGGGGTACGGAGGCCACGTCCATCTCCCTGTGCGAGGGTATGAGCATCGGACTGCCGGCGGTGGTGACCACCTTCGGCGGGAATCCGTATATGATAAAGGACGGCGTGAACGGCTTCACCGTGCCGCCGAAGGATCCGGATGCCATGACGGAGAGGATACTCGCGCTGAAAAACGATCCCGCCCTGCTCGCCACTCTCCGGGAGGGCGCCCTCAGCGTCTACGCGGATAAGTTTACCGCCCGCTCCATGACCGAACAGATGGAAAGGATATATATGGAGGAAGCGGGGAACGCGGGGGCGCTTTGAAAAGCGCCCCCACACCAGCAAACAGGCGTTTGTCCCAAATAAACGCTCAAATACTTCCTGTTTGCCCGAAAAATGTGTCCCCGGACACATTTTTCCAAAATAAGACTTAAAGCGCCCCCACACCAGCAAACAGGCGCTTGTCCCAAATAAACGCTCAAATACTTCCTGTTTGCCCGAAAAATGTGTCTCCCGACACATTTTTCCAAAATAAGACTTTAAAGGCGCGAATTACTTCGCGCCTGTGTTTTTTATGTAGGGGGATTGATATACACGCTCTCCGATAACATCCCGCTGTGACGACGCGAGCGGAGCAATACAACTAACAGTCACGTATTCGAACGAATCGCGGGATTGGGATTTTGATAACCGGTAAACGCTCCGCGATTTGGGGGGATCGGGAAGGGGGGAGAAAACTGTTCCCGAGGACGTTGTCGGAGCTCTGCTCCGGTTCGTCCGAGGGAACGAAGGGTTT
>CACXCL010000144.1 GCA_902766115.1 uncultured Ruminococcus sp. | reverse complement strand
GGGAAGGAGGACGGGCCTGCCCGTCGTCATTTCGGGAACGCTTTATATGTACGCGGAGGCCGCGCCCGCCGTCCGGCGGATCTGCGGCATGGAATAAATCGATCAAAGGAGGACACGCCGTATGAAAAGAACAGTTCTGACCGCTCTGCTGCTGGCGGCGGTCCTTCTCACGTCCTGCCGCTCGGGAGAGTTTGGGAAAATGCTCGGTTTCGGCGCGCCGGACTACAGCGGCGAGCCGGTGACCGGCACCGTGGAGCCGGACAGCGACGCCGGCCTTGAGATCACGGAAATGATAAAGATGCTCAGCGTGGACTCGGTGAAGCTGCCGGAGTTCACGAGCATGAAGGAGTCCGTGAACCTCTGCCGGGACAGCCTGCTGAACTACATGCTCTACACCGATTTCGCGAAGTATTCGGGGGATCCCGCCCTTCTGGAGGACGCTGAGAAGGCGTACCCGGATATGACCATATCCCAGCTGATACCGGCGTCGGATTTCGAGTCCATGATGTACCGCTATTTCGGAGGCAACGTGAAGATCTCCCACGTGAGCGGGAGGATGTTCCGTTACCTGCCGAAGGCGTCGGCGTACGTTCCGCTGGCGACTCCCCGGGGCGACAGATTCGACGTGATTCTCGACAAGGTGGAGGAGACGGAGAACACGTATCGTGTTGAGTTCACCTGCTCCAATGGGGAAAAGTCGCTCTCCTACCGCGCCGTGATAATCAAGCGCGACGACGGGACCATGTACTTCAGTTCGGTCAAGCGGAAGTGAGGTAAAAGTCGAGATAAATCCCTGACGGGATTTTCGATATACGCTGACGCGTTCGATATGTGCTACGCACTCGATATGTGCCTGTCGGCACAAGGGGATTTATCTCATATCGAATTTGCGAAGCAAATATATCGAATGCGGCGCAGCCGCATATATCGAATTGCCGTAAGGCAATATATCGAATCGCCGCAAGGCGATATATAGACAACGGAGAAAGAGTAATGATCGTAAATAAAAACGAATTGCGTGAAATGACTATTCAGTTTGCATTGAGCGTTTCGGAGATTTGTGACGATATTAAAGGCTGTCGTTCATATGTCGATCAGGTCATAAGATCGTCTTCGTCTGTCGGCGCCAACCTTTTTGAAGCGAAATACGCGCAAAGCAGAGCGGATTTTATTCATAAACTTGAGATTTCTTTAAAAGAATGTTCTGAAACTGAGTACTGGCTCGAACTCTTATACCGAAAGAATAAGATCACCGATGAACAGTACAAGCTGTTAAACAATACACGCGGAACAATTCAGCGAAAACTCATCGCCTCCATAACCACCGCAAAGAAAAACAACCATGATGATGTGAAACTGTAAGGGGAATTATTATGATTGGAGAAATAGATAAAAACGATATTCCCGAGTGTGTCAAAGTCATTAAAGAAAGCTTTATGACTGTTGCCGACGAGTTCGGTTTTACCGCTGAAAACGCTCCCCGGTTTACTGCTTTCGCAATTTCAGAGGACAGAATACGCTATCAGTTGGAAAGCGAACAAAGGCTGATGATTGCATACTATGACAGCGGTAAAATCATCGGATACTATTCCTTGCTTGTTCAGGATAACGGTCAATGCGAACTGAACAATCTATGCGTTCTGCCGGATCTCAGACACAAAGGCATTGGAACGACTTTGTTGAACGACGCTTTTGATCGCGCAAAGAAACGCGGATGTGAAAGGACCCATATCGGAATCGTTGAAGAAAACACGGTGCTGCGCAAGTGGTATGAAAAAAACGGCTTCATCCATACGGGCACACAAAAATTCGATTTTTTTCCATTCACCTGCGGATATATGGAAAAGAGACTTTAATAAACATTGAACACAAATAGTAGACAGGAGGAGAAAATGAATACTGTATGGTCAGATAACGTTCAGGGCTTCTCTACCCTGTTTCCCAGCCGCAGACTCAGGTTTGACGATTTGTTTTTTGAACAATACAGTAAACTGTTCGATCTAGATCGGGATAAAGAACTGAAAATTCTTGAGATCGGATGCGGCCCCGGCGCGCTCGCCGAGGCGTTGCATCGCTGGTATCCTAAAGCGCAGATAACAGGCATTGACAGAGACACGAATTTCGTGAGATTTGCAAAAGAAAACGTTCCCGGAGCTAAGGTTACGACAGGGGACGCCACTGCCCTCCCTTTTTCCGACGTCACGTTCGACGTCACGATCTCGCATACCGTGTCGGAGCACATTGAGCCTTCC
>CACXCL010000143.1 GCA_902766115.1 uncultured Ruminococcus sp. | reverse complement strand
GGAAAGTGCAGCAACTTCGGAAATCAGTGGGATCACCGTTTCAGGCGGATCCGCCGACCGGGGCATTATCGCCCCCGGTGAAGTGGAGGAATGGATCTCAGGATTTGCCGTAAGAGCAAAGTTCGTAAGAAATACCGGAACGCGTATGGATCCCGATCTCAAGGCGCCGGTAACCGAGGCGGAGTTCCGGGTTCTGGAGGTCTGTCAGGGCGATTTCGACGGAGACATCCTTGTGACAGAGTACAACGGAGGAACTGTATCAATGAAGGATTACGCCGACGTGTACAGGGATAGCGTTGAAAAGCTCGGTTTAAGAGAATTGAGAGACGAAGAGCTTGAAAACAGGACTTTCACTGATCCCTATGAACTGGAAACCAGATTTGATTTTGAGAAAAAGGATCCCGATACCGAGTATCTTATTTACGTTACCGTCAACACCGAAACCGGAAAGACGTGGCTTGGGGACAACGGACTTACCTGTCTTGAGATAAAAGACGGGATGGTCACGAGTCCGTCTCACGGTGCGTCGATGACCGCCGACGGCGTCACGGTCTCCTTTGACTTGCCCGAGGGGTGGTCGTTTGAGGAAGATAAGGAATTCGAAAGGACCTACGACGGGGCGATCTCCTTCTTCCCCGAAGAAACACCCGAAAAAAAGATCACCGTCGGATACCGGGAAGAGCCGATCGGTTTCTGCGGAACGTTCCTCACGACCGAAGAGATCACTCTCGGCGGGATCAAGGGAACAAAAATGATCTACAGCGATATGCGGGATTATCCCTGGGAGTCCATCATACTCGGCAAAGTCTATATCCTGAACCATGTCAGGAACGAGGACTGGGCGATCTACGGCGACGAGATAATGGCGATACTTGACACGATAACGGTAACAGAGGGATAAACAAACCGCCGCAAGAACGGCGCTTCCGTCAGCGGAAGCGCCGTTCTCTCTTTTTTCAGTCCACCGTATCATATCTCGTCTCCGGATCTCCGAAGTATCCGTCCAGCCACTCCGTCCGCTCGACGATCCACTTTTTCAGCCCGTCCAGCCGTTCGGTATACGAATCCGTTCTCTCCCATTCCGACGGATTCCCCATCGTTTTGTCCCAGACGGGATCCCATCTCTCGAAATTCGATGCGAGCTCCGTTCCGTATTCTTCGGTCAGCCGGTCGATCTCTTCCGTCGCCGCGTCGCGGAGGCCGTGACCGACCTCAGCCCACCTCTCGGCGACCATGTCGACGAACCACTCGCGTCTCATGAGATCGCAGATCCATGCGTGCGCCCTCAGATCCCATCCGTGCTCCTGATCGTACTTCGGATTGCCCACAAACAGTCCCTCGGGGGATCTTCCGACATCTCCCTCGTTCCCGAACGCCAGGTCAAAGTCCCAGGGACAGGTGCAGTACAGCTTCCCGCCGCCTTTTTTGAGATAGAAGAACGAGGACGAACCCGCGTCCGTGTTTTTGGTAAGCTCCTGGAGGATATACATGTCCACGAAGGACGGAAGGTCGATCCGCTCCTCGATCTCCTCCCGGGCGCCTGTCTTCAGGATCTTATCCGTATCGAGGAACCACCGGAAAATGAATGTGTATTTCGTCGGGGTCATGCAGTCGGACTTTATGACGTACCCGTCGTTTCCCACCTCAAACTTGCACAGCGGCTCGTTCTCCTGGATCTTCTCGTAGTCGTCCAGTTCCACGAAATAGTCGGTGTCCTTCTCCGTCGGGTCCTCGTCAGCCACCACGCGGTACCTGCCCGTGCCGTGGTGCTCCGCGAGCTCGTATATCCCCCGGTCCTCCCCGTTGAGGAACACCCTCACGAAGGACGACGAGGTGGTGAAACCGATATTCCCGAGCCGCTTTCCCATGGTGAAAGCCAGGTGATTGCGGATCAGGGTCAGGTCCATGTGACACGCCAGAAGGACCCAGCTTCGCGACGGACCGTCCCCCTGCCCCATCAGGTTTATCTTCTCATCGAACTTTATCCTGTAAGGCTTCTTCGGCATGTGGATGGTCGAATTGCCCCGGCACTTCATTTCGGCGGGAAGGTCGGCAAAATCGTACTCTCCCTCCGGAGAGCCCTCCAGCGTGACGGTGACTCTTCTGTAGTTTCTGTCGCTGACGTCACGACCGTCCTCCGTCGTTATCCGCACGACCGGAAGCTTTTTCTCTTTCACGGCGTCCTTCCCTCCGTCTCCCGTCTTCCCGGCGCAGGAGGCGAGCAGGACCGACGCCATGACCGTCACAAAAAGAAGGATCGCGCTAACCGATTTTCTCATACATTTATCTCCGGTTTTGTACGCGCCGGGATCGGCGCGTTCTTACACCGTGAATGATATACCATATCCACGGGAAAAGTCAAGAGTGTTTTTGTAAAAAACCGTCCCGCGGCGTTTCGCCGCGGGACGGAAGGTATACGTTTTTTCAGACGATTATCAGAATCCCATTCCGAACATACCGCCGAGCACGTCTTCGATATCACCGTAGTCGTCGGGATTCACGTCGGTGTTGGCCTTGAAGTCCTTGCCGGGATTGTCAAGATCGATGGAGAAGTCCACGTCACCCTTGACGGTCCCCTCTCCGTCGGCATCGACGTTGAGGTTCTTGATCTGGAACTTGAGCGCCTGGATGTAACCGTCCTTGGAGACGGTAACGGTGACGACGGGGTCGTCCATGCTCTTGATATCGACTTCCGCCTCGCCGGAGATCACGTCCTTGATCTTCGCGGCGTCAAACTTCAGGGTGTAGGTCTTCTTGCCCGAGCCGGACACGGTGGAGCTCTTGATGTATTTTTCAGCCTCGGAGGTGTCGATATCCTTTTCGCTGATGGAGCCCGCCATGCCGAGCACCTGGCCCACCGGCAGTTCGGTCTTGAACTTCATGTTTCCGAGCATGGCGGAAGAGGTTTTAAGGTCGACATACGCCACACCGTCAACGAGAACGGCTTTAGCCTCAATGGGACCGTTTCCGATTATCGACTTGATCTGTTCGTTGTCGAGGTTGGGGCTCAGTTTCAGACTGAGTTCTGCTCCCACGTCGCCGGTCTGCAGACCGTCGGCGGTAAAGTTGCCGCTGAGTTCAACGTTGCCCTTGACGGACTGTCCCTCAACATCGGCGTCAACTTTTGCCTTGGCGCTAAGGGAACCCTTGACCGACTTCAACTCGGTCGACTTCTTGGCCGCGTCTACGATAGCGGTGAGAGCTTCCTTCGGCTCGACCTTCTTCTTCCCGCACGCGGTGAGCGTGAAGACTGCCGCCAGCATGAGGACGGCGAGAACTACTGAAAGTATCTTCTTCATGTTTCTTCTCCTTAAAATTGATAAAATATGCCCCGTAACGGGTTCTGTAAGCGTATTATAACAGATTGAAAGGATAATTGCAACTGTTTTTTCTTTTTGATCCGCGTTAATTTGTCCCACGGACGGGCTTTGCGATATCATCGCATGTATTGACACACTGTGAACAATATGTTACAATGAGCGAAGAGCACAAACCGACAACTCACATTATCATATCAAAAGGAGGCACAAAATGAAAAAACTGCTTTGCGTCCTGATGGCTCTTTGCATGATGCTGGGCCTCACGGCGACGTTGGCGTCGGCGCAGGCAGGTCCCAGCGAGGACCAGTGGGACGAGGGTTCCTACTACGCCTACGTATCGTTCGTCCGCGTGAATGGAGAAGGAGAAGTGGTCTTCAGCGAAGATTACCAGGCATATTATGCGTTCCAGGACAACCAGCCGAAGGGAGAATTGGCAGGCGCGGTCTACGACAGAGACACCAATACGCTGACCATCACGAACCTCGACAAGCCCGACTTTCTGCTTGAGATCAACGCCATGGGCGACGACTTCAAGATCAACGTGGTCGGAGAGTGTTCCCTCTCCCGTATTTCAGTCTGGGGATGGGGATGGGGCGCCGGTCTCACAATAACGGGCGACGGTCATCTCACCCTGAACGAGAGCAAAACAGGCTTCTATGCGATATCATCCTCTCCCGAGGGAGCCCCGGCGCCGAAGATCGAATTCGGAGCCGACGTGACCGTCGATATGTACTCGTCGGGATCCGTCATGTCCGTAATATATTCCGATTCCGATAATTCTCCCTTCGTTTTCGGAAGCGAGCCCGCCGAGGAAGTTCGGCTCGAAAAGCAACAGGCTACGGATATCGTCAGCCAGACCGTCAACGTCTATATGGGAGAACAAATAACGAGGAGCTTCCTTAAAGTGAACCGCGCCTCCGATCCGGACGGGGTCTACGGCGCGCTTCAGACGACCTGGTACAAAGATTACGAGGCCGGGATTATCGACTACGAGGGGTACACCGTCTACAAACTGGTCTACGCAGCGTCCATCGACGCATGGGTGTTCGACCCCTCCTTCGGTGCGGAATTCGACGACTATCCCACCGAGGCGGATCTCAGCACCGAGGAATTCGAGGCGGAGGGCTTCTCCGTCGTGACGGACGAGTACGGTTATGAGATCTGGAGCGACTACACCATACCCGGCGAGTATTTCAGCTCAATGATGTACACCGACGGGACAAACAACTACTTCTGCTACTTCCGCTGGGACGATGAACTGGAAGAGTCCGTCCGGACTTATTACCACATCATCCCCGTGGAAGGTCTGGAGGAGACCTATCTTGCGGGCGACCCGGCTGAAGGGGTCAAAGAAGAGGACGTTTATCCCGCCGGTGAGGAGATTACCCTGGACGGGATCTATAACTACATCGTGACGAACAGCGAGCTCCACGTGGGCCCGGGCGGACTTCCCCCGTTCCCCTTCAAGGACGTGAAAGACGGCAAGTGGTACACCGAGCCGATCAAATACGTGTACTACCACGGCCTCATGAACGGTATGACCGACACCACCTTCGAGCCCAACTCGAACATGAGCCGCGCGATGCTCGTCACCGTTCTGTGGCGCGCCGAGGGCTCCCCGGCGCCGAAGGGGACGACGCCCTTCACCGATCTTAAGGCAAAATGGTACAAGGATGCCGTGGCGTGGGCTTATGAGAACAAGATCGTCAACGGCATGTCCGACACCACGTTCGCTCCCAACAACTCCATCACCCGCGAGCAGATAGCTGCCATCTTCTACCGCTTCGCCGATTTCAAGGGCGAGGATGTGACCGGGAGAGAGGATATCTCTAAGTTCCCCGACGGCTCAAAGGTCAGCAAATATGCGAAGGAAGCCATGTCATGGGCCGTCGCCGAGGGGCTCATCTCCGGCACGAAAGTGGACGGTAAGGACTATCTGGATCCCAAGGGCAACGCCACAAGAGCGCAGGTCGCGACGATTTTGATGAGATATCTGACGAACTTTGACAAGCCTTCGGGCACTGTTCATGGAGTTTCGACCGATAACACCGTAACGCTTGGTTGGATGATCAACGCTCTGTATGAGCTTGAAGGGAAGCCGGAGGTTACGGACTGGTCTCCCTTTGACGAGATTTCAGACATGGCCATCTACGATCCAGACAAAACAGCGGAGTGGGATTTCTGGACTACAACGGTCAAGGAAGAATGGTATTATAAACCGCTGATGTGGGCAATAGAGCATAAACTATATGTCCCTTTCAAGTACAGTACGGTCATTGGTGATTTCTCGAATTCGTCGGTATACAAGTGGGAAGTCATTGATCTGATCGCAAAGTACTGTGAAAAGTTCGGAATTGAACTTCCGAAAGTAAGGGATTATCCGGGGTTTGACGATCTTGACGAGCTCGAAAATTCGGATCCGAATATCATCAAGGTATATGAATCGGGGTTGATTTCAGAGTCCGAAAGCGGGAAGCTTGGATTGTACGATGGTGAGTTTACGCTTGATGAGGCGGAATCGATCATTGAAAAAATCACCGCGCTGAGAAACGGAAACTGATTTCAATTCTTTTCAAAAACAAATATGAGCAAACCGTCGCATCCGTATTTATCCGGATGCGACGGTCATTTTGTAAATCAAAACCGCGGACTCGTCGAGTGAACACGCCGGATATCGCCCCGGGACGGGATACGTGGGCGTTATTATTACGCACCGTTGAAAAAAAGGCGGCGGTGCGGTATAATAGAGCCGAAAAAACGTTCACGGGGGCAAAAATGGCTGAAGAACTGTGGAAAAAACTGAAAAAATACGGCGCGGGCGACGCGCTCCCCATGCACATGCCGGGGCACAAGCGCCGGGACGGATTCGACTATCTGGACGCGCTGTCCCCGTCCCTCGATATAACGGAGATCGACGGATTCGACGACCTGAACCATCCCCGTGAGATCCTGCGGGACAGCGAAGACGCGGCGTCGGCGCTGTGGGGATGCCGCGATACGGTTTACTCCGTCAACGGGAGCACCTGCTGCGCGCTGGCGGCGGTGAGGGCGCTGTGCCCTCCGGGCAGCCGGATCGTCATGGCGCGGAACTGCCACAAATCGGTGTACCACGCCGTCGAGCTCTGTTCCCTGGACCCCGTGTACGTCATGCCGGAGCGGGTCCCGGGGACTCCGCTTTGCGGGAGCGTCTCCCCTGAGGCGGTATCGCGCGCGCTGGAGGCAGCGCCGGACGCCGCTGCGGTGGTCGTGACAAGTCCCACCTACGAGGGCGTGATCTCCGACGTCCGCTCCATCGCTGAGGTTTCTCACCGGGCGGGTGTCCCGCTTATCGTGGACGAGGCCCACGGAGCCCATCTCGGCCTTTTCGACGTGTTCCCCGGAGGAGCCGTTTCCTCGGGGGCGGATATCGTGATACACAGTCTCCACAAGACTCTCGCCTCCCTGACTCAGACCGCCGCGCTCCATATCTGCGGAAGTTCGGCAGATGCCGATGAAATACGAAGACAAATGTCTGTTTTCCAGACCAGCAGCCCGTCGTATCTGCTCGCCGCGTCCATCGACGGATGCGTGCGGCGTCTCGCGGAGACGGGCGGGCGCGACCTCATCGAATGGAGAGGTGCGCTCGACGGATTCAGGAACAAAATACGCGGGCTCAATAACCTGCGCCTGCCCGTAAAGCAGGGAGAAGGCGTCTTTATGACCGACCCCGCAAGGTTCTTTCTCACCGCGTCACATATCGGCGCGACTGGAACGGAGCTACACCGGAGGCTGAGAGACGGGTTCGGAATCGAGTGCGAGATGTCGACGGTTTTCGGCGCCCTCGCCATGACCGGGCAGGGCGACAGCCCGAAGTCCCTCGGTCGGCTCGCCGACGCGCTGACTGAGCTTGACAAAACGATAAAACCCGACTCTCCCCTGCCGGATATCGCCCCTCCCCGGGCGGCGCCGGAGAGAAAATATCTCTCCGCGGACGCGGTGCGGATGAAAAAAGAGACCGTTCCCCTCCGGGATGCCGCGGGACGCGTCGCCGCGGAGTACGTCTACTCGTACCCGCCCGGGATCCCCATCCTTGTGCCGGGCGAGACCGTCTGTCCGGATACGGCGGAGGCGCTCGTCTCCCTCTCCCTCGCCGGTATCCGTCTTCGCGGAGCGGAAAACGGTCTTCTCGCCGTCATCGCGGAATGAAAATCGCGCTGCCGCCTATTGACACGGCACGTTTGATGTGATATACTTTACCCGAAAAAAACTCCACCGTGAGAAAGGAAGATAAAAATGAAGAGAATCAAGACTCTCGTGACCCGTGACCTGAAGAAGAGCGCCAAGTGCGGCGGATGCGGCGAATGCCAGACCTCCTGCCAGTCGGCTTGCAAGACCTCCTGCGGCGTCGCAAATCAGAAGTGCGAGAACAAGAACAAATAACAAAAGGAAAACGACAGTCGCCGTCGGGATGGGCACACCGTTCCGACGGCGGTTTGCGTACCGGAGATAATATGATCCATCAATTCAAAAACAACGGCT
>CACXCL010000142.1 GCA_902766115.1 uncultured Ruminococcus sp. | reverse complement strand
CGCCGACATGGGTTCGCCGATGACTCCCGTGGAGGCGACGACCACGTCGTCGGGGCTGATGCCGAGCTTTTCGCCCAGCGCCGCGCAAGTCTCCTCCGCGATCTCTATCCCGTTTGCGTTGCAGGTGTTGGCGTTGCCGCTGTTGCAGATCACGGCGCGGGCAACACCGTCCTCAAGGTGCTTTTTCGTCACCGTGAGAGGCGCGCCTTTGACCAGATTGGTCGTATACACGGCGGCTGCCGCCGCGTCCCGGTCGCTGAGGATCAGCGCCAGGTCCCTTTTGGTCCTGCTCTTGCGGATCCCGCAGTGGACTCCGTTCGCCGTAAAGCCCTTCGCGGCGCAGACGCCGCCTTCGATGATCTTTATATCGCTCATGTCGCTATCTCCTTTACCCGGCGAGTACCAGAGACTCGGTCTCGTCCCGACCCGTCGCAAGATTCATGCACTGGACCGCCGCCCCGGAGGCGCCTTTGCCCAGGTTGTCGTATATGGCGGCGAGCACCATCCGCTCGTCGTTCCCGAAAACAGTCACTGTCATGGAATCGGTGCCCGACAGCGCCGCGGCGGAGGAAAACCCGCCGTCGTTCACCACCCCGTCGTCGCATTCCGAGTACTTTATCACCGGACCACGGTATTTTTCCCGCAGGATCTCCCGGACCGCTCCGATCCCGGCGCCCGAAATATCGTCCGCCGTCAGCGGGACGGTGACCAGCATCCCGGAATAAAAGTCCGCCACCACCGGCGTGAACACCGGCTCCGATCTGAGACCGGAAAATTTTTTCATCTCCGGCAGGTGCTTGTGGGTCTGTCCGAGTCCGTAAACTCTCGGCGCGCCGAGGAGCGCGGATCTGCCCTCTCCCTCGTACTCGGCGATCATCTTTTTGCCGCCTCCGCTGTATCCCGTGAGAGATGTGCAGGACAGGCGCGCCGTCTCTCTGACGAGCCCCGCCTCCACCAGAGGGTACACCGCGGCGATGAATCCGCTGGCGTGACACCCCGGCACGGCGATGCGCTTTGAGTTCGTTATCTTCTCTCTGTGAGTCCGCGACAGCTCCGGCAGGCCGTAGGTCCAGCCGTCGTCCGTCCGGTGGGCGGTGGACGCGTCGATCAGCACCGCGTCCGATCCCTCCGCAAGAGCCACCGCCTCCCGCGCCGCGTCGTCAGGCAGACAGAGGAAAGTCACGTCCGAGGAGAGGATCGCATCACGCCGCGCCGCGGCGTCCTTGCGGGACTCCTCCGGCAGGACTGTCGTCGTTATGTCTTTCATGCCCGAGAGCCGGTCAAGTATCCGGAGGCCGGTGGTCCCGGCGCCTCCGTCAACGAATACCTTTATCATTTTTTCAGTCACCTCGCGAGAAAACTGTCAATATACGCGATCTGTGCCGCCACGGATCCCGGGGCGGTGCCGCCCTCGGAAAGCCGCTTCTTCATGCAAGTCAAGGGGTCGATCTCAGGATAGAGATCCGCGTCGAACACGGGAGAGAACTCCTTGTATTTTTCAAGCGGGATCATGTCCGCGGTGATCCCCTCCTTCACGCAGTAGGCGACGATCTGCCCCGTGAGCTTGTACGCCGTACGGAACGGCACGCCGCGCTTCGCCAGATAGTCGGCGAGATCCGTGGCAGTGATGAAGCCGCCCTTTGCCGCCTCCGCCATCCGGTCGGCGCGTACCCTCATGGAGCTGATCATGGGAGCGAACACCCTGAGGCACACCTTCGCCGTGTCGAAGCCGTCGAAGGTCGTCTCCTTGTCCTCCTGCATATCCTTGTTGTACGCCAGCGGCAGCCCCTTCATCACCGTCAGCAGGGTGATAAGGTCGCCGTAGACGCGGCCCGTCTTGCCGCGGCAGAGCTCCGCCATATCGGGATTCTTCTTCTGGGGCATGATGCTGCTGCCGGTGGAGTAGGCGTCGTCAAGTTCAACGTAGCCGAACTCGGAGCTTGACCACAGGATGATCTCCTCGGAAAAGCGGGACAGGTGCATCATCAGGATGGACAGGGCGCCCAGCAGCTCGATACAGAAGTCCCGGTCGGAAACGGAGTCGATGCTGTTCAGGGTCGGTCCGTCGAATCCCAACTCCTTCGCGGTCATCTTCCGATCCAGCGGGAAGGTGGTCCCCGCCAGAGCGCAGGCGCCGAGGGGGGAGAGATTCATGCGTCGCGCGGCGTCCTCTATCCTGCCCGCGTCGCGGATGAGCATCATGGCGTAAGCGAGGATGTGATGAGCGAAGGACACGGGCTGGGCGCGCTGCAGGTGCGTGTAGCCCGGCATAACGGTCTCTGCGTTCTCCGCAGCCTTGTCCCGGATAGCCCGGATCAGGTCGCGTATCAGCTCCGCCGTCTCCGCCGCCTCGTCGCGCAGGTACATCCGCGTGTCCACGGCGACCTGATCGTTGCGGCTCCGGGCGGTGTGCAGTTTTTTCCCGGGATCGCCGATCCGGTCGGTGAGGGTCGCCTCCACGAAGGAGTGTATGTCCTCCGCCCGGGGGTCGATCTCAAGCTTCCCCTCCTCGATGTCCGCCAGGATCTCGCCGAGGCACGCGATGATCTTCTCCGCGTCGTCCTTCGGAATGATACCCTGCTTTCCCAGCATGGCGGCGTGGGCCATGGATCCTGTGATATCCTGCCGTGCCATGCGGGAGTCTACACGGATCGAAGAGTTGAAATCGTCCGCCACGGCGTCGATCTTGCCGTCGGTGCGTCCCGCCCAGATCTTCTCCATTTCATATCTCCTTATTATATCCTTATCTGTAGCGTTGTCCGAAAGACGGCTTTCGCCGTCTTTCGGACCTGTCTCATTCAGCGCAGACCGAAAAAGCACGGATCAT
>CACXCL010000141.1 GCA_902766115.1 uncultured Ruminococcus sp. | reverse complement strand
AGGGCTCCGGTTTCCCGGAGCCCTCTCTTTATGAAAAACGCCCGCGGCATGGTTGCCGCGGGCGATCTTTCTCGATTATACTCAGTCTTCTTCGACCTTCGCCTCGGCGATGATCTTCTGAGCGACGTTTGCGGGAGCTTCTTCATAGCGGTCCACGATGAAGTCGAAGCGGCCTCTGCCCTGGGACATGGCTCTCAGGGATATGGTGTAGTCCATCATTTCCGCAGCGGGAACGTCCGCCTCGATGACGGTGTATCCGCTCTTCTTCTCGTAGGGGTTCATTCCGAGCACGCGGCCGCGTCTCTTGTTGAGGTCGCCCATGACGTCGCCCACCAGGGAATCCGGAACGGCGACCTTGAGGGTGCCGATGGGTTCCAGAATGATCGGGTTGGCGAGAGGCAGACCTGCCTTATACGCAAGGCGAGCCGCCAGCTTGAAGGAGATCTCGTTGGAGTCAACGGGATGATAGGAACCGTCGTACAGGTCAGCCGCCAGGTGGACCACCGGATATCCGGCGAGAACGCCCTTCTGCATCGCCTCGAGAAGTCCCTTCTCGACCGCGGGGTAGTACCCCTTCGGAACGGTACCGCCGACGACGGACTGTGTGAAGGTCAACCCTTCGTCCTCGCCGTGGGAGAATCTAATCTTGACGTGACCGTACTGGCCGGAGCCTCCGGACTGCTTCTTGTGCTTTCCTTCAACGTCGGAGGTGCCCTTTATGGTCTCTCTGTAAGCCAGTCTCGGGGTCTCGAGGACGACGGAGGTGCTGTATCTGCTCTTGAGCTTCGCCACGACCACGTCCAGATGGATGTCACCCATACCGGAAATGGTCATCTGCTTCGTCTCGGCGTTGTTCTCGTAAACGAGGGTCGGATCCTCTTCAAGCAGCTTCGCCACGCCCTGGGAGATCTTGTCTTCGTCGCCCTTGGAGGCGGGAAGGATCGCCTTGGTCATGTACGGATGCGGGAACTCGATCTTCTTGTATTCCGCGCTGCCGGAGACGGTCAGCGTGTCGTTGGTGTTGATGTCGGCGATCTTGTTCACTACGCCGATGTCGCCGCAGCAGATCTGCTCCACCTCGGTCTGTTTCTTGCCCTTGTTGGAGTAGATGTGAGCCATTTTGTTCTGAACGCCGGTGGTGAGGTTCTTCAGCACGGTATCGCGCTTCAGAGTGCCCTGCATGACCTTGAAGAAGGACATTTTTCCGACGAACGGGTCGGCGATGGTCTTGAACACGAAGAGGGAGGGATCGCCGGTCTCGACGATGTCGATCTTCTTCTCGGCGCCGCCCTCGACGACGGTCTCCTGCTTTCTGTCAAGGAAGCTGGGGAACGCGTGAGCGACGACGTCCATGAGCGCGCGGACGCCCCAGAGCTTCACCGCGGAGCCGCAGTAAACGGGGACGATGGCGCCGGAGGTGATACCGTGGTTGAGCGCGCTGAGCGCCTCCTCCTTGGTGATCTCCTCGCCGCCGAAGTATTTCTCAAGAAGCTCCTCGCTGGTCTCGGCGATGGCCTCGTTGAAGGAATCCTTGTATTTCTCGGCTACGCTCTTCACGGCGTCGGTCATATCGGCAGCGGAGCGGTTGCCCTTGTCGTCGTACTTGAAGGCGGACATGTCGGTGAGGTCCACCATAACAACGTCGGAGCCGCTCTTTACCGGGAAGAACACGGGACATACGGAGATTCCGAAGGTCTCGTGCAGCTCGTTGAACACGCGGTCGAAATCGAAATCGGGATCGTCGCACTTGTTGACGAAGATGGCGCGCGGGATCTTTTCGTTGTCGGAGTACTCCCATCCGAGCTCTGCGCCCACCTCGAGACCGGCCTTGCCGTCAACGAGGATGACGGACGCGTCGGCGACGCGCGCCGCCTCGATGGCCTCGCCTGCGAAATCAAGGTAACCGGGGGTGTCGATGATGTTGATCTTCACCTTTTCCCATTCCACGGGAGCGGTGGTAAGACTGAGAGTGAAGCCTCTCTTGATCTCCTCGGGATCGTAGTCGCAGACGGTGTTGCCATCCGGGACCTTGCCGAGTCTGTCGGTGCCCTTCGTGAGATAAAGCATAGCCTCGGCGAGGGACGTCTTGCCGCTTCCCCCGTGACCGAAAAAGGCTATGTTTCTGATGTTCTTCGTAGTGTAGTCAGCCATTTGTAACTCCTTGATATATAAACTTTTGTTTTTTCAGCAAAAACGGCGTGAAATTCACGCGCGCACCGGAAAAAAGCAGAATATCTCCATATAATTATATACTAAACGTTCTTTTTTTTCAATATAGGAAAAGCAACAAAAAGCCCCTCTTTGCAGGGGGCTTTCGCCGTCATTTTTTGTGCGATATGCACAATCACCGACTGTTATTTCTGGATTTTACACCGCCTTGAACCAGGGCGCGGGGTTGACAAACCGCCTGCATTGTGTTTTAATAAAACAAAAACGCCTCCCTTCCCGGAGGCGGGAAAGGCGGCCCCGGGATGTTCGGATTTTTTAAGAAGCTGAAGGAGAAGCGGAGGCGCAGATTCGAGGGGGTCTACGCAGGGCCCGAGATCGTGAAAAGCGGCGACGGAAACACGGAATTCAACGAGGTCTACGCCGGACCTGATGCCTTCGGCAAGCCCGACGACGGCGGTGACGACCGTCAGTTCGCCCGTGTCTACGCGGGTCCCCGGGTGCCGAACGTCAACGAACAGGTGGACCGGCCGGACACGCAGCAGTTCATGTGCGTCTACGCCGGCCCGGAGATGATGAGAGGCGAGATCCCCACCGCCGGGATGTTCGTCGGCGAACCCGGGCAGAACGGGGAGACTCCCGGTAAACCGGACGACGGAGCCGGGGAAGGCGAGCCGGAGGAACCGGAGGAATAAATGCTTTTCCGAAAAAAAGAGTACCGTCTCCGGAGCTGCGTGTGGGAGATCACGCTGGCGTGCTGCTTCTCCTGCAAATACTGCGGTTCCGGCGGCGGCAAGGCGCGTGAGGATGAGCTTGATACCGAAGAGTGTCTCAGAGTCGCGGGAGAGCTCGCCGCGCTGGGATGTCGCAGGGTCTCCGTGATCGGCGGCGAGGTGTTCATGCGGTCCGACTGGGAAGAGATCGTCTCGGCGCTGACGGGACGCGGGATCAGAGTCTGTATCATCACCAACGGATTCATCATGTCCGATGAGATCATCGCATCGCTGAAACGCTGCAGGATCGAATCCGTGGCGGTGTCTCTCGACGGGCCGGAACGGATCCACGACGCATTCCGCCACCCCGGAAGCACGCGAGAGGCTCTCGCTGCCATAAGGCGGCTGAGGGGAGCCGGGATCCCGGTGTCCGTGATCTCCTCCCTCCGGGCTGACAACGCGGAAACTCTGCCGGAATTGTATGAGATCCTGAAGGATCTCGATATCGGAGCGTGGCAGATACAGGCGTGCTCTCCCATGGGAAACGCCAGAAAGAACGGCGTCGACGTGGCGTTTGACGCCTCGAAGGTCATAGAATTCGCGGCGGGTCTCGCGAAAAGCGCGCCCTTTCCCGTCGGGACGGCGGACAATATCGGATACTTTACTCCGGAGGAGCCGATCCTGCGAGGAAGGTACGGCGCTTGCTTCGACGGATGCTCCGCGGGGATCACAACGCTGGGGATAGACAGCGTCGGAAACGTCCGCGGGTGCGAATCAATGTACGACGACCGCTTTATCGAAGGAAATCTCAGAGAGCGCCCCCTCGCCGATATATGGAACGACCCCGACGCTTTCGCCTACAACAGGAAGTTCAGGAAAAAGATGCTGACAGGCAAATGCCGAAAATGCAAAATGGGCGACGTATGCCGCGGAGGGTGCCGGTCGTACAACTATTTCACGAACGACGGAAAACTTTACGAAAACGTTTTGTGCGCGAGAAAGAGGAAATAAGAGCGTCCCCATCGAAAAAATAAACGGAGCGGTCCCGTTTGGGATCGCTCCGTTATGCTTTTGGATTAATTAACCTCTGCGCCGCTTGATGACCACCGCGCCGCAGGCGCCTATGGCGGAGATCGCCGCGATGACGATCATCGGGTCGCCTGTACGGGGAGCTGTGCCCGTGCCGGTTCCGTTCCCGGTGCCCGTGCCCGTGCCCGTTCCGGTTCCGGTGCCGGTTCCGGTGCCGGTGCCCGTGCCTGTGCCGGTGCCGGTACCCGTGCCCGTTCCGGTGCCTGTGCCCGTACCCGTTCCGGTCCCCGTACCTGTGCCGGTGCCTGTGCCTGTGCCCGTACCGGTGCCTGTACCGGTGCCGGTCTCCTCACCGCCGGAATCCCTTATGGACTCTTCGGAGAGAACGATCTGAGCGTGCTCGCCGCCCTGTTTCTGGTCGTTGCCCCAGCTCTTGTATCCGAGAGCGTTGGCGTAAGCTCCATCAAACGGAGATGCGCTGTCCGCCTCTTCACGCTCGCCGGCTATTGCCGCAATGGAGAAATTGATCTCTGTCCCGTCGCCCCATGTAGTGAAGAGATTGTCGAGACCGATGGACCATTCCACGGTGATGAATCCGGTGGAGTCGTCGTAAACGATTACGAAATCCTCGCCCGGGGTGGGATTGAAGTTTGCATGAAGTCCGAGCTGATTCGAACCGTAGTAGCCTCTCAGGTATTCGCCGTTATCGGTCCTTCTGCCGATCGCATAGTACAGCAGGGGCTGAGGACCGTCGGTCCCCTCCTGCTCGGTGGCGAAGTTGATTGCAACGCCGTCATTGAGAAGGAAGTAGTCCTCCGGAGGATCTCCCGCGCCTTCGCTCTGCACCTGGAAGAACGCTGCGGGTTTATATCTGATTGCAAAGTTAAGCCCGTGAACGTCATCCCAAGAGAAGTAGAAACCGATGGTCTTCATCATGTCGAGGGACGACTGGAACACGCTTGCATCGTAGTAGATCACGTTGATCGGGGTGGTCTCTTCGCTCCTGTCCTCGATAACGAACTCGACATACTCGTTCTCACCAATGATACCATCCTTCACGACGTCGGCGGGATCCGCCTTCTTGACTGTCTGGCTGTGATCGAGATCCGATCCTCTGTAGGCGGAACCGAACGAAGTGACAGCCATAAGTGACGCCATCATGAATACGACCAGCGCCACAGCCATGAATTTTCTCATTTTTTTCACCTCATTGAGCTGATTTTTATATCCGGAACGCGCCGCCCGGCGCTTTCCGTTACTGTAGTTTATTTTATCACCATCTATCGCGCGTGTCAATAATTACGGAGACGTTTACAGATTTTTTACACAAAAACCGCGGCGGTCTGACGACCGCCGCGGAGTGCGTATGT
>CACXCL010000140.1 GCA_902766115.1 uncultured Ruminococcus sp. | reverse complement strand
TGCGACGATGAGATTGCTGTATTTCCCCATGATCTCGGCGACAAGCGTTTTTTCGGTTTTGAATCCCATCTCGTCGCGGCACTCGAACACGAGGCACGCCACTCGGTCAAAGGTCGGCTGGAATGCCCGGAGAAATCTCGCGCCGGAAAAATGCTTTCTGAGAAGCATGCAGAACATGGGCGGAGCCGCCGGATTCTCCGGCTTCATGCCGCTGAGGTTCATTCTCGGGGTGGACGAGCCGGAATCTATGAGAAGACGCAGATCGCGTCCGGATGCGCGGATCGCGAAGACCGTTTCGTCCCTCTCTGGCTGCCATATCTTGTCCACTCTGCCGCCCGCGGCGGAATCGTTGAGCTCACGAAGAACGCAGCTCAGCATACACGCGTCAAACGCCATCTCGGTCTCCTTCCGGTCTGTAGTATACTATCGCCGCGCTGTCGTATTCGCGGATAAGTCCCGCCTTTTCCGCCACGCGGACGGAGGGGGCGTTGTCGACGGAGCAGACGTATCGCGCGCGTTTTCCCGCCGCGGTCAGGGTCCGAGCGAGGCTCGCAACGCAGGCGGTGGCGTATCCGAGGTTCCGGCAGTCCGGATCGGTCTCGGTATATATCTCCGCCGCGTCGTCCCCGGCGTCGATATCGTTCACCGAAGCCCTGGATACTTCCTTCCCGCCGACGGTGACCGACGCCACGGGGGAGCCGTCTTCTGTTTTTTCTTCAAGCGACGCCCCGTCGGGAAGCCGGACTCCGGCGTCGTATCCCTCCGGGGAGATGAAGCCCACCGTTCTGAATATTTCGGGATGTCCGGGATAACCCGCGTTTCTCATAAACGGCGAGGCGGCGTCTGCGAGAGAGCGGATCGTCCCCTCTCCGAGAGGGTCGCCGCCGGTCCCTGCGGCTTCAGCCGCGCCGGAAACGGACGGGAAAACGGTGATGACGGCGCAGTCCGATCCGCTCGGTACGGTGACCTCAACGGGAACGGCAAAGAACGCGTCCTCCGACAGAGCGATCCGCTCCGCATCCTTGTCTTCAATGATCCTGATTTCCAAAATCCTGTCCTCCCTCTCCCGCCCGGCGGGACGTTATTTCAAATACAATTTTATCCGACCCTCCGGGGAATGCCAACGGCGGCTCACCCATCACGGAACGCGCGATGAGCGGCATATCCCGACGCGGACGTTCAAAACGCACTGTGAGTACGTATCCAACTGGATTATACCATAACGCCGCATCTCCCGCAAGCGGTTTTCGCCCAAAAAACGGCACGGTCCACCGATAATATTATTAAATTTAATATAGATTTTTGTCCGCCGATATGGTATACTGTAAGATGACTGAATTTTACCATCCGGCAAGTCCCGGTGAAAGGAAACCCCATCAATGCCCAAGTATTTTGAAAAAATCGACAGTCTGACTCTCCCGGTGATCCCCCTCAGGGGGCTTGTGGCGTTCCCCGGCACGCCCGTCAACTTCGAACTTCAGCGGGAGATCTCCATAAACGCGGCGAACGCCGCCCTCGACGGCGACATGTACGTCCTGCTGATATCGCAGAGGGATATCGCGGTCGACGAGCCCACCGCCGCCGATCTCTACAAAACAGGCTGCATCTCGAAGATCAGACATACTCTGAAAACTCCCGAAGGGACCGTCCGGGTCATCGCCGAGGGAGTTTGCCGCGGTATCGTCACCTCCCTTTTCGAGTCGGACGGGTATTTTACCGCGGAGGTCATGTCGAAAATGATGACCAGCGATCACACCCCCTCCGACGTGAGAGCCGAGGCTCTTATGCGCGAAGCGGCGGCGGCGCTGAAGACAATTCTGAACTACCTGCCGTCCGTATCCTCGGATATGACTGCCGCCGCGCGATCCATCAAGAACCCCGGGCAGATGGCGGACTTCATCGCCGCCGGAGCACTGGTGCGCTATCAGGACAAACAGGAAGTCCTGGACTGCATCGACCCCATGAAGCGGCTGGAGCTTGTGACCGTGCTGCTCGAAAACGAGACCAAACTGCTCAAGACCGAAATGCAGATACACAAAAAGGTCAAGGAGCAGATGGACGACAATCAGAGGGACTACTATCTGCGCGAGCAGATGAAGGTCATACAGAGCGAGCTGGGGATCGACTCCTCCGACGACGTGGCGGAGTACTACGAGAAGATAGAGTCCGCGACAATGCCCGAGGAAGTGAAGAAAAAGCTCCTCAAGGAAGTGAGCCGCCTTGCGAAGACCCCCTTCGGTTCGCCCGAGGCGACGGTCTCCCGCAATTATCTCGACGTATGCCTCGACATTCCCTGGGGCAAGACCACGACCGACCGGCTGAACATCGCCGCCGCGAAGAAGATCCTCGATGCGGATCACTCCGGACTCACGGATATCAAAGACCGCATAATCGAATATCTCGCCGTGAAGAAGCTCAACCCGGAGCTGAAGAATCAGATACTTTGTTTCGTGGGTCCTCCCGGAGTGGGAAAGACGTCCCTCGGCATATCCATCGCCCGCGCCATGAAACGGAAGTACGTCCGCATATCTCTCGGAGGAGTGAGGGACGAATCCGACATCCGCGGTCACAGAAAAACCTACATCGGCTCCATGCCCGGCAGGATCATCAGCGCCATCATCGACGCCGGGGTCATGAACCCCCTGATCCAGCTGGACGAGGTCGACAAGCTGGGCAGCGACATCCACGGCGATCCGTCCTCCGCCCTGCTGGAGGTGCTGGACGGCGAGCAGAACAAGGCGTTCCGCGACCACTTTGTGGAGATACCGGTGGATCTCTCGGACTGCGTGTTCATCGCCACCGCAAACACGCTTGAGACGGTCCCCGCGCCGCTGATCGACAGAATGGAAATCATCGAGCTGCACACCTACACTCCCACAGAAAAGATGGATATCGCGAAGCGTTTCCTGGTGCCGAAACAGCTGAAGAGGCACGGGCTCACCGGCAGGACGTGCAGGATAAAGGACGACGCCATAAGCGAGCTTATCGACGGGTACACGAGAGAATCAGGCGTGCGCAACCTCGAGAGGGAGATCTCATCCATCTGCCGCAAAGCGGCGAGGAAGATAGCCTCCGAGGAAGCCAAGTCCGTCACCGTGGACCGTGAGGAAGTGGGCAGGATGCTGGGCGGCCGCCGCTTCGTGGACGACGATATGTATAAGACCGACCCCGTGGGCGTGGTCAACGGTCTCGCCTACACCGAGGTGGGCGGCGACGTGCTGAAGATCGAGACCGCCGTGATGGAAGGGTCGGGAAAGCTGGAGCTGACCGGGACTCTCGGAGACGTGATGAAGGAATCGGCGAAGATCGCCGTCAGCTACATACGCGCACACTCCGGAGAGCTTGGAGTCGACGCGAGCTTCTATAAAACGCGCGACATACATATCCACGTTCCCGAGGGAGCCGTCCCGAAGGACGGTCCGTCCGCCGGGGTCACCATCGTGTCGTCTCTCGTCAGCACCCTCAGCGGAAGGCGCGTGCGATGCGACACCGCCATGACCGGCGAGATCACGCTGACAGGCCGGGTCCTGCCCATCGGAGGACTGAGGGAAAAAGCCACCGCCGCTTATAACGCGGGAATTAAGAGAATAATCATACCGAAGCAGAACGTGAAGGACCTGGAAAAGCTCGATCCGGAGGTGCGCGGCGGGGTGACCTTCATCCCCTGCATGAAGATCGACGAAGTACTTGAAAGCGTTCTGAGACAGAGGGACGAGGCGCCCGCTCCGCAGGTGAAAAAAGCCGCCGAGGCGGACGAGCAGACCCGATTCCGCGATCCCGCAGAGGTTCGTCCCGCCAGAAGAAGAGGCAGAACAAAGCCCTGACGGAACGCGGAGGGACTGTTGAATGAAACTCAATCTTAACAACGCAACGCTTAAAATCACCGCGGGACGGCCGGATCAGTTTCCGAAGGACGGTCTGCCGCAGGTCGCCTTCTCAGGCCGCTCCAACGTGGGTAAAAGCTCGCTTATCAACTCGCTTCTGAGGCGCAAGTCTCTCGCGAGGACCAGCGCTTCCCCCGGGAAAACGGTAACGGTGAATTTCTACGACATCGACCGCAGGCTGTACCTGGTGGATCTGCCCGGTTACGGATTTGCAAAACGCTCCGCCGCCGATATAAGGCGGTGGTCGGCGCTGACAGACGGGTATTTCACGAATAACGGCAACGCCGACAGGCTGAAACTTGTGGTACAGCTCATTGACAGCCGTATCGGACCCACGAGGGACGATCTCGACATGCTGGCGTATATGAAAGAATCCGGGATACCGCACGTCGTCGTCCTGACGAAATCCGACAAGCTGAACGCCACAAAAAAGGCGGAGGCGCGGGGAAAGGTCGCCGGGGAGGAGCTCTGCGGGGCTGCCGCCGGGACGATCCTGTACTCCGCGGAAACTCACGCTGGGCGGGACGAGCTCTGGGGCGTGATATCCTCGTTCTGCGAGGTCTGAAAACAAAAGAAAGAGGCAAATTTATGATACTTCATCCGTCATTCGACATAAACGGATCCGGTCACCTGACCGTCTGCGGCAGGGACGCCGTGGAGCTTGCAAAGGAATACGGCACTCCGGCGATCTTCATAGACGAGGACGCGGTTCGCTCTGCCTGCAGGATGTATAAAGACGCGTTCGCACGGCACTTCGGAGGGGCGTCATCTCCGGTGTACGCCGGAAAGGCGCTATGCGTGAAGAAACTGTACGAGATCCTCCGGGAAGAAGATATGATGGCGGACTGCGTCTCCCCCGGGGAGATCGCCACGGCAGAGGCCGCCGGATTCGATCCCGGTCGTGTTTTCTTCCACGGAAACAACAAGTCCGACGACGATATAAGATACGCCGTAAGCCGCGGGATCGGTCACTTCGTCACCGACGGAGTGGACGAGCTTCTGGCGCTGGACAGGATCGCCGGAGAGTACGGCGTGAAGCAGAAGATCCTGCTCCGCATCGCCCCCGGGATCGATCCTCATACGCATAAAAAGATCGTCACCGGATCCGTAGACTCGAAATTCGGCTCCGCCATCGAGACGGGTCAGGCGGAGGCGGTGGTCCGCCTCGCCATGACGCTCCCCAACGTGGAGCTTGACGGTCTGCACTGCCACGTCGGTTCGCAGATATTCGACACCGAGCCCTTCACGGACGCCGCCGATATCATGCTCCGGTTCATCGCGCACATAAAGGACACCTGCGGATATGAAGGGACCGTCCTCAACCTGGGCGGCGGCTTCGGAGTCCGCTACACCGAAGACGATCCCGCGATTTCGTATGAAGAAAACATCGGGCTTGTGGCGGACGAGATCGACCGGACGTGCCGGGAGCTCGGTATAGACAGACCGACGATATTCATGGAGCCCGGACGCTCGATGGTGGCAGCCGCGGGAGTCACTCTCTACACGGCGGGGTCCGTCAAGGAAATACCAGGATTCAGGAACTACGTTTCAGTGGACGGCGGCATGACCGATAACCCGAGGTATACGCTCTATCAGTCGAGGTATACCGTTGTAAACGCGTCCCGCGCCTCGTCGCCCGCCGACTTTGAGACCACCGTCGCCGGACGGTGCTGCGAGAGCGGCGACCTGCTGGCGGAGAACGTGAAGATCGCGCGGCCGGAGCGGGGAGACGTCATCGCGGTACTCGTCACCGGAGCGTACAACTACTCCATGGCGTCAAACTACAACCGCGTACCGCGCCCGCCGGTGATGTTCATATCAAAGGACGGGATAAAGACCGCGGTGCGTCGCGAAACATTGGACGATATGCTCGCGCTTGACGAGTAAAATACTGTTTTTCAGGAGACAAAGATTTGAACGCGTTATTCAACTTTACAAGGGAAAGCATAACGGAGCTGCTCCTTTCCCTGCCGGTGATCCTGCTGGCGCTTACCGTTCACGAGGTGAGCCACGGATGGATGGCGATGAAGCTCGGCGACCCCACGGCCCGGAATTTGGGGCGGTTGACCCTCAATCCCTTGAAACATCTTGACCCAATCGGAACGATCTGTATGATCCTCTTCCGTTTCGGATGGGCGAAGCCGGTTCCCATTAACGTAAGATACTTCAAGAAGCCGAGGCGGGACATGGCGCTGACCGCGCTCGCGGGACCCGTGTCGAACTTTATCATGGGCTTTTTCGGAGTCCTGTTTTACAGGATCTTCGTCGCGGTGTTCAACTCGACCCTGACACTCGCGTCTTCCGCCTTCGCGCTGAATTTCGCAAAAGCGGTGGTCACTTTCTTCTATCTCTTCGCATGGCTCAATCTCTCGCTCGGTCTTTTCAACCTGATCCCCATACCTCCGCTTGACGGATCGCGGATATTCCTTACGTTCCTGCCTCCGAAATACTACTTCGGCGTGATGAAATACGAGAGATACATCATGCTGGGTTTCATGCTCCTGCTCTATACGGGGATCGTCACAAGACCGCTCGGTATCGCCGTAAACGGTATTTTTAAAGGATTCAACAATCTGATCGGGCTTATCCCCGGGCTGTAAAGGAGAGAGACTTTGGAAACGATAAGCTATAAGCTGGATCAGTTCGAAGGTCCTCTCGATCTTCTGCTGACGCTGATCTCGAAAAACAAGATCGACATCAGCGACATTCCCATCGCCCTGCTGTGCGATCAGTACATGGAATACATCAACGCGGAGGAAAACCGCGATATCGAGATCGCGTCCGAGTTCCTCGTGATGGCCAGCGAGCTGATGCTCATCAAGAGCCGTATGCTCCTGCCGAAGCAGGAGAACGACGAGGACCCGAGAGCGGCGCTGGTTGAGGCCATGCTGGAATACAAGCGGGCAAAGGCCGCCGCGGCGGAGATGAGCAATCTCTACTCCACCTTCGGCGCGAGAATGGTAAAGGATCAGGACGAGATAGGGGTCGACAAGTCATTCGTTGCGGATCACGACGTTGAACTGCTCCGCGCCGCGCTGGTCAAAGCCATGAAGGAATCGCCCGTCAACGATGAACGGGAGAGGGACAAATTCACTCAGTTCGTGGCGCCTCCCGCGGTATCCGTGGTGGAGGTGGCGACGCATCTGGTGTCAAGGTTGAGACGCAACGGAAAGCTGTTCCTCGACGAATATTTCGTATCGGCGGGAAGATCCGAGCTCATTGCCAAGTTCATGGCGATCCTGGAGCTTTTCAAAAGCGGATACGTCACCGTGTCCCTTGAGGACGCCGAGGAGGTGGACGGCGTCGTCACGGCAACGTCCCATATAAGCGTGCGCCTCAGCGAAGAGGCCACGGACGAGGCTCTGTCCGACGCGTTCAGCGGACTTACGGAATAAACAAACGGAGGTACGTGCCACTTGGACAACATAAACGGTATCGAAGAAAAGAGGACCATAGCAGACGCCGCGGGACTCGGGGACGAGCTCACCGTCGGCGAGTGCATGACGTCGGACGATGCGGCAGCGGAAGACCTGTCCGGAGATGTGCCAAAGTGCGAGAGGATAATCGAGGCGGTGCTTTTCGCCGCAGGTCACCCGGTCACCTACGCCAAACTCGGAGAGGTGCTGGGGATCACAGCGGGTCTCTGCCGGAGGATCGTCGGCGATTACGCGGACAGATACAACGGAGCGGGCGATACGGAGCGCGGCGTGATGCTTGCGGTCTACCCCGATTCCTGTCAACTCTGCACAAAAGAGGAATACGGCAGGTACGTCAGAGAAGCGCTGGGCATCAGGAGAGGCGGAAATCTGTCGAACTCCTCCCTCGAGGTGCTCGCCATTATCGCATACAATCAGCCTGTGACAAGAGTCTACATCGACACGGTGCGCGGAGTCGATTCGAGCTATACGGTTTCGTCGCTGCTCGACAAGGGGCTCATCGAGTCCTGCGGTCGGCTCGACGTGCCCGGTCACCCGCGGCTGTACAGAACAACGGAGAGTTTTCTCAGGGTCTTCGGACTCTCTTCCCTCGCCGAGCTTCCCGCGGTATCGCGCGACGATATCATCGGCGACGGTTTGACGGAGATATCCGGTCAGTACAAGATCAAAACGGAACTCGACGAAGGCGAAAAAAGCTCCGGTGAGACGGAATGAAACCGCTTATCATTATTTCCGCCGTCGTTCTCTTCTTCGTCCTGCTTCTGGCGGCGAAGGCCAGGGTACGTATCGAAACGGGAGATCCGCTGAAGGTCCGGGCGGGACTGGGACCGGTCCTCATAAAGATCTTTCCGCGAAAAAAGAAGCGAAAAAAAGTACGTCTTTCGAAGTTTTCCCAGAAGAAGTATCTCAGTCTGACTGAAAAGCTGAAAAAGGAACGTTCCGAAAAAAAGGCAGAGGAAGAAGAGGAAAAGGCGAAGAAAAACGCCGAGAGCGAGGACGGGGAGAAAAAAAACCTTTCCCGGCGGATAGAGGAAATAAAGTCACTTGCGGAATTCGCTGTCAAAACAGCGGGAAAATACTCGAAAAAGATCTGCGTCAACGTAAAACGTCTCCACGTCACGGTGGGCGGAGAAGACGCGGCTGAAACGGCGAAGAAATACGGGATCGTGGCGCAGGGGCTCGCATATCTGACGGAGATCCTGCCCGGGGCAGTCACTTTTCGCGCGGATCCCGGAGCCGTTTCCGCCGACGCGGATTTTCTCTCCGGAAAAATCACGTTCGCCGCCGACGCCACCGTAGGCATCAGACTCATCAACGTTTTGCGTATCGGTCTTGCCGTCCTGACAAGGAAGTCCGGCGGCAGAGAAGATAAATAAAGAAACTTACCGGAAGGAAGGATAAATCAATGGAAGACAACAAATTAAAAGACATGATCAACGCGTCTCTGGAGAACATCAGGACGATGCTCGACGCGAACACCATCATCGGCGATCCCATAGTCACCGGATCGGGAACGACTCTGATACCCATCTCCAAGATCTCCGTGGGCTACGTTTCCGGAGGCATCGACTACAAAAAGAAGGGCGACGACAAGGAAGGAAAGGCCACCCCGAACAGCTTCGGAGGCGGCGGCGGGACCGGCATCACCGTTTCTCCCGTTGCATTTATCGTTATCAGTCCCGAGGGGAAAGCAGAGATGCTGAACGTCGGCGCGGCGGCGGCTCCTGCGGACACTGCTTCCCAGGTCATCGGTCTCGTGGAACGCTCCCCCGAGCTCATCGAAAAGATAAAAGGCGCCTTCAAGAAAAAGAGTAATTAAGTAACAGCCGACCCTTTATTTCTCGCTCCGTTTTCCTGCATACGAAGCTCCGTTTTGATGAATTATAAAAGCAAAAGATTCATCAGAAGCGGAGGTGAGAGGTTTGTCTTCTCCGAAAAAAAGGATTATTTGCTTTGCGGCGTCGCTCACGGCGGTTTTGTTTGCCGTGCCCTCCTTTTCGTCAGCCGGAAAGAAAAGCGAGCCAGGGGTCTCGGCGAAAAGCGCGATACTCATCGAGGGGGACACCTGCGGGGTGATCGCCTCAAAGGACCCCGACATAAGACTTCCCATGGCGAGCACGACCAAGATCATGACCGCGCTGGTCGTTCTGGAAAACGGAGGGATCGACGGCGAGGTGACCGTTCCTCCGGAAGCGGAAGGAGTCGAGGGCAGTTCCGCATATTTGAAGAAGGGCGAGAGAGTCCCGAGAAAGGATCTGCTTTACGCTCTGATGCTTCAGAGCGCAAACGACGCTGCAGTGGCTCTTGCCGTCGACACTGCGGGAAGCGTCGACGCTTTTGCCGGGATGATGAATGAAACGGCTGAGAAACTGGGGCTCAATAATACTCATTTCACGAACCCGCACGGTCTGAGCGAAGAGGGGCACTACACCACTTCGCGCGACCTCGCCCGTCTCACGGCGTACGCGCTGAAAAACCCGGTTTTCGGGGAGATCGTCTCGACTGAAGAGTACACGGCTTCCCCCGGGGAAAACGGCGTATCAAGGGTCTACGTGAACCACAACAGGCTCCTCCGGGAGCTGGACGGCGCTGTGGGCGTCAAGACCGGGTTTACCCGCGACAGCGGACGGTGTCTCGTCTCGGCTGTGCGCCGGGACGGTGTGCTGACCGTCGCGGTCACCCTCTCCGATCCCGACGACTGGCGGGATCACAAGGCGCTCCATGAGTACGGCCATTCGGTCTGGTCCGCCAGAGTCCTTGCGGAGCCCCGCGAGATCACGGTCGATATCCCCTGCGTCGGCGGCGACGTGCCGACCGTGCGCCTCTCAAACTATGATTTCGTGCGCTGTCCTTTACCGGACGACGCGAAGATAACAAAGAGGATCGAATGCGACAGGTTTCTGTCGCCTCCTCTCCGCCGGGGCGACGCCCTGGGAACGGCGGTCTTTTACGCCGACGGCGAGGAGGTAGCCTCCGTTCCGCTTTTCGCGGAGCACGGCGCGGCAGAGGCGCCGGGAAAGCTGTCGTTCACGGAACAGATCCTGAATTTCCTCGGCAGGTAGGTTTTTTCAATGGAAAAAATCAGACTACAGAAATATTTGTCTCTTGCGGGGATCGCTTCCCGCAGAGCCGCGGAGCGGATGATCGCGTCAGGCCGGGTCACGGTGAACGGCGCGACGGCTTCCCTCGGCGACACGGTGGATCCGGAAAGCGACGTTGTGCTGCTGGACGGAGCTGTCGCGGAGCCCGTCCGCGGCCATACATATATCCTGCTCAACAAACCGGCGGGATACGTCTCAACCGCCTCCGACGAGCGAGGAAGACCTACGGTCTGCGACCTGACCAAGGGAGCGGGACGTCGCGTCTGGCCCGTGGGACGGCTCGACATGTATTCCGACGGGCTTATCATCATGACGGATGACGGCGTTCTTACGAACGCCCTCACCCATCCCTCTCACGGGATAACGAAGACTTACGTCGCCTGCGTCACGAGACCCGCCACGGAGGAGGAGATCGCTTCCCTCGGCGAGCCCATCGGGATCGACGGCAGGTTGACCGCGCCGGCAACGGTAAAACGGCTCGACGGAGACGGGACACGGATCGAATTCATCCTGCGGGACGGCAGAAACAGGCAGATCCGCCGCCTGTGCGAAAGGTGCGGACTGAAGGTAAAAAAGCTGACGCGGATCATGATAGGATCTCTCGCCGATCCTGACCTTCCGCCGGGCAAATGGCGGTATCTGACAGACAGCGAGGTCAAATACCTGAAGAACAGCGCAACGGGAGGACAATAAATGCTTATAATAAAACCGGTGACCGATAAGGAAGAACAGCGCCGCCTTTGTGATAAATGCGGAGAAAAATATGAGGAGCACCTGATGGCATACCGCGCCGTGGAGGGAGAACCGGGGGAAGAGGAAAACGGCACCCTGCTGGGGATCTGCCAGCTCTCCCTGAAAGACGGAGAGAATGAGATCAAATCGCTGTCCTACGCTCCCGGGACCCGTGACGAGGAGGCGATGATCATCATGGCGAGAGCCGCCATGAGCTTCATGTACCGCTGCGGGATAAAAGAAGCGGCTATCTCTCCCGATACGGATCCGGGACTGATACGCGCCCTCGGATTCAGGGAGCGGGACGGCGGGTTTTTCATCGATCTTGAAGAATTCTACAAGAGTCCCTGTTCCTACAACAAATAAAAACGGAATATTTGTCAACCTGTTTTGCAAAACAGGTTGACTTTTTTTATTTTGGTGGTAAAATAATGGTAATACGATCACGGGAGGCGGAACGGATGAGAACAAAAAACAAACTAAGGTACACCGTCTCCGACCTTACCGTGACCTCTCTCTTTGTCGCTCTTTTCGCCGTGTGCGCGTTCATATCGGTCCCCCTGCCCTTCGTATCCTTCACGATGCAGACCTTCGCCGTATTTCTCGCGGTCTATATCCTGGGGACCCTGAGATCTCTCGTGGCGGTGTCGGTCTATATCATCCTCGGAGCGCTGGGAGTTCCCGTTTTTGCGGGATTCAGGGGCGGGATAAGCGTCCTCCTCGGACCCACGGGAGGTTTTATCGCCGGATTTGTCCCTGCGGCGATCATAAGCGGCTTGCTGATCGAAAGATCGGGATACCGGCGCCTGCCGGCGACGGCTTCGATGCTTGCGGGGCTTGCGGCGTGTTATGCGTCAGGCTCAGTCTGGTTCGCCCGCGTTTACGCATCCCGGCACGGTCCCGTCACCGTAAGGTTCGTCCTGACCGCGGCGGTTTTGCCGTTCGTCGTTCCGGACGTTATAAAGATCATTATCGCGGCAGAACTCGGCAGAAGACTGAAACCGTATGCCGACAGGATTACAGGGAGGCAGTAAATGGACAATTCGGTAAAAGGATTTCTTCTCAAGCTTTTGTCGGACAACTACGGCAGTTTCGTCTCCGGGTCCAACATAACGGAAAAACTGGGAGTCAGCCGCAACGCGGTGAGCAAGGCCGCCGCCGCTTTGGTATCGGACGGATACGCGATCTCAGCCAAGCCTAAAAAGGGGTATCGTCTTGACAAAGAGAATATGATGAGCTCCCCGTACTGTATAGAGAAACACCTTTTGAACAAGGGGATACGCGTAAGATTCAAGCGCGTGACGGAATCGACAAATAACGATCTGAAAAGAGCGGCTGAGAGCGGAGAGGAAGAAGGTCTCCTGCTTGTTGCGAACGAGCAGACAGGCGGACGCGGCAGGATCGGCCGTCAGTTTTTCTCGCCGCCTTCGACGGGACTGTATATGAGCTTGCTCCTTCGCCCTTCCCTTGATTTCGGAGACTCGCCCCTTATAACGACCTGCGCCGCCGTGGCTGCGGCGGAGGCAATAGAAGACATCTCGGGAAAAGAGACGACCGTCAAATGGGTAAACGACGTGATGATCGGCGGAAGAAAGGTATGCGGGATCCTGACGGAGGCGTCACTCGATATGGAGAGAGGCGCCGTGGAGTGGGCGGTGCTCGGTATCGGGGTCAACCTGTTCCCGCCGGAGAACGGATTCGGTCCGCTCAGCAGTATGGCAGGTTCCGTGATCCAGTCCTTCGACTGCGGCGGAGAGCTGAAGGACAGGCTCGCCGCCGGGATCTGCGACAGGTTTTTTGACTATTACCGCGCCTTGCCCGAAAAACGCCATCTCGACGAGTACAGACGGCGATCGACACTCACCGGGCGTAAGGTCACGGTCACGACGAAGGACGGCAACAGGGACGCCCTCGTGACCGGGATCGACGACGATTTCCGTCTTTGCGTCAGGTATCCTGACGGAACGGAGGAAGCGCTCTCCTCGGGAGAAGTAAGAGTGAAAATGTAAAGAAAGCGATACCGAACGCCGGCTGCCTTCAAAGGCAGCCGGCGTTCTTTGCGCTGTAATATCGCCGGGACCCGATAAATAGAATGAAATACGTTCACAAGGGAGGCGGTATTATTGAGAGCGGCGGAATACGTGTCGGAGATACTCAACGGGCGGATCATGCCCTTTCTTCTCATCACCTGCGGGATAGTTCTGGCAGCCCGGACGAGGCTCTTTTCCATTCTTCGTCCCCGTGGTTTCTTCCGGGATCTCAAAAACAGCTCGGAGGGCGGCAAAAACTCGCCGTTCCGTGCGCTATGCACCGCCCTGGCGGGAACTCTCGGCGTGGGAAACATCGCCGGCGTCGCCACGGCGATCACTGCCGGCGGACCCGGCGCCGTCATGTGGATGTGGATCGGCGCGCTGGTCTCAATGAGCGTGAAATACGGCGAGGTCACACTTGCGGTGAAATACAGGCGATGGAAAAAGGACCGCTTTACGGGCGGATCCATGTATACCATCCGCGACGGGCTGTCCAGCCGTATCGGCAGTCGCCCCGCCGCAGTCTTCGGCGCGGTTTTCGCAATCCTGTGCGTGCTGAACTCCCTTGTGATGGGCAACCTGATCCAGTCGAACGCCGCCTCCGCGGTGTTCGGAGGATCGGTGATCCCGAAGGTGATCTGCGCTCTCATGGCGGCGGGGGTGTTGGCAGTCGTCCTCACCGGCAAGGACCGCACAGCCGCCGTCACGGTGGCGCTTGTCCCCTTCCTCTCGGCGGTTTACGTCATCTTATCGCTTTACGTCATTATCGCCAACGTTTCCCTCATGCCGCGCGTCATCTCGGCGATCTTTCGCGGCGCGTTCAGTTTTCGCGCCGCGGCGGGCGGCGCTCTCGGTCACACCGCACGGGAGGCGTTGAGGTTCGGTGTGACGCGAGGGATTTTTTCCAATGAAGCGGGATGCGGCACTTCTCCGACGGCGCACGCCGCGGCGAACGTCAGATCGCCTCACGCTCAAGGCTGTTTCGGGATTTTCGAGGTCGTCGTCGACACGCTGATCCTCTGCTCGATGACCGCGTTCGTGATCCTTATCGCCATGATAAAATACCCCGGTACGGTGGGGCCGGACGGAGTCCCTCTCACTTTGTCGTCCTTCAGTGCGGCGGCGGGGACGCCGGCGTACCGGATAATCGGAATATCGGTGATCCTTTTCGCCTACGCCACGGTGATAGCGCAGGTTTATTACGGGAGCGAGGCGATAGGTTATCTCACCGACTCGCGCGCGATCGGGCTGATTTACGGCGCCGTTTCGGCTCTCGTGACTTTTTTCGGATGGCGGGTCTCGCCGGGCGTCCTGTGGACCGCGGCTGATCTCATCGTGGGGATCATGACCGTGCTGAACACGTCGACGCTTCTCCTGCTCCGCAAGGAGATCTCGCAGGAGGCGGAGCGCGGTCTCAGCGACAGATAGAACAGAGCCCGGCACAAGACCGGGCTCTGTTTTGTCTTATTTATTTTTTCCTGAATTTGTATACCGTCTTCTTCCTCGCGACGGGAGGCGTCGGCGTCGGAGGCTCCTCCGCTCCGGCAACCCCGGCGTCCATTATCTCGCTTATGTTGAACTTGATGGTCTTGCTCTTGTCAAGGCCGTCGCCGTTCTTTCTTCCCGCCGCGCCGGCCGCTCCCGCGGCTGCTCCGTTGCCGGAATGAGGAAGCTTCCCGGGAGTCTTGACGTCGCCGTCATCCTTCCCTTTCGACGGTTTGCCGTCTTTCGCTTTATCTTTGCCGTTCTTTCCCGCAAGACCGAGGATAAACTTCTTGATATCCTTGAATTTGACGATAACCAGTATCAGAAGTCCCGCGACGATCGTCGCGCCGAAGAACACGCCCAGAAACAGTCCGACGTTCGGCGGCTTCCGGGATCCGGGCTTCACGTTGCCGGGTACGTTCTCGTCCGTATCGACGGTATCCTCCACCGGCTCCGTATCCGTGCCGGGTTCGGTGTCCGTCGACGGATCGGTCGCCTCGCCCGTCGCCTCATATACGACGGTGACGGTCACGTCGCCCTCGGGCATCTCCCCTTTGATCGTTTTCTGCTCTTCGTCAACTATCTTGTAGCCCTTGATCTCGGGCGACTTGACTTCGTACTTCTCCCCCGGTTTCAGTTCGGCGATATGCGGTCTCGCTTTGTCATATCCCCTGTCGTCCTGATACCGGACAGTCAGGGTGTACGTATCCTTTCCGACGATCTCGAAATGGAGCTCGTGCTCCCCGGATACTATGCCCAGTCCGCTGATCCTGATCGTCGCGGTGCCGGGATCCTTGTTGTCGAAGTATTCAAGAGAATAATGGACGCCCTCCGTAAGTCTGATCCCCTCAAAATAGACTTCGACCTCCGGCGTCTGTTCCTCGTCATTGTACGTTTTCGATTCCTCGTAAACGTATTTGAGATCCTCCGCCTTCAGACCGCCCGTGAGGTGACCGTTCTTGTCGAACTTCAGTCCTCCGTCGGTCGTGGTGTCCCTGACCATGGAATAATCGTTTCCGAAGTAAAAGATCTCGCCTCCCTCGTTGAAGTAGCCTTTGCGAAGCTTGTTTTCAACGAGATAATACGATTTTCCGTCGTCCATCTGAATGATCTGCCGGGTCGTGGTCATCCTGCCCTCGGCGTCGTATTTGTTGCCCCATGAGTCGGACCCGTTCTTGATCATCTTGCCGTCGGAGTCGAGACAGTAGATGCCGTCACCTATACGGACGACGCCCCCCTGCATGACGCGGCTGTTGACTAGATAATACGTATCCGGACCGATCGATATCCTGTCGCCCGAAAGCTGCAGATTGCCGCTTGAGTCAAAGGTGCGGTCGAATCCGTCGATCTCTCTGATGGCGTCCTTCACGTATCCCGGGATCGACGCGTCGTAGTAGCGGATAAATGGGAGCTCGACCTTCCATCCGGTGGACTGAGTCGGCTCCTCCGGCGGCTTTACCGTCGCGACGGGGTCTTTGGTGTAAATAACGTTTACAAGGCTGTCCTGCTCTCCCATCGTCCCGCTGACCGGGTTCCTGTCCGGAGTGTATCCGGATATCGCCGGCGGTGTGACCGAGAAAGCCTCACCGGGCTCCACGTAGATCTGCTGTTCGGGAGCCACGGTCTTTCCGTTCTCGTCCAGGAATCTGACTGTCAGTCTGAACCCGTAAAATTCAACGAAGGGGTTCCCGCCGCTGCGTGCGGCGTTCTCCGCGGATGAATACGGATAGCCCACCAGGGTGATATCCGCGGCGACGGCTCCGTCCTCGATAACGCAGTCGCTGCCGAGCACCGTGACGGAAGCCGCGCTTCCCGGTCCGAAAGCCCCCGCGGCAATCGTATGTACCGAAGCCGGAACGATGACGTCGCTGTCGGAGCCGGTATAACCGGTCAGCACGCCGTCCGTTATCTGAAGCCCTCCGGACGCCGCCCCGGCGGCAACGGAAAGACAGACTGCAAATATCAATAAAGCGACTATTGCCGTGATAAGCTTCTTCATATTGAGCACATTTCCCCTTTTGCGAACTATTTCTTATCTATGTTAGCATTTTTCGATACCGTTGTCAATAGTTTTTCGCCATATACCGTCCTTTGCGAGCGGTCGGAGCCCTGCCCCGGACGACGGATTGATATTGACTTGTAAAAACCTTTGAGGTATACTGTAGAAAACAGTATTTTCGATACCGGACCGCAAAACGGACAGAGGCACGATGACGGCGATGACAGATATCAATAAAAACAGGCGCTTCCCCGTCGGTACGGGATACGACGTTCCGCTCGTCGTCTCTGTACGGGCGGTCCTCAGCGATATGGAGGCGACGCCCTTCCTGTCCCGGGAGAAAACGGGCGCATACCTTGTCCTTCGTTATCTCGGAATGAAAGAGGAATACGGCATGGCGCTGTTCTTTTCGGGAAGAGGCATGCTCCTCGGCGAGTGCGCGCTGCAGAAGGGATCGTACGTTTTTTCCAACGAATTCTGCGATATCATACTCGAGACGGGATCACGCCTCGGCGCGTCCTCGTTCATCATCGCCCACAACCACGTTCTGAGCCGTCCCATCCCGTCTGCGGCGGATACCATGACCACCGGCAGGATCGAGGAATTCTTCGGCAAACGTGAATTGATCTTCGCCGACCACTTCATTGTGGCCGGATCAGACTACACAACTATGAAAACCAAAGGATACTGGACGAAAAGATACGACGGAAAAACGCTTGAAATAGAGTAAACAAGCGGTTTTCCGGAAATTAGTCATTTGTAAAAGCAAAGGAGGGCGGGCGCCGTGAAATACGACAGATCGGCAAATGCCGTTGTGGTCAGAGCGGACGAACTGGCCCTTTTTGCATTCAGGCGTCCGGAGCGGGGCGCGCAAAACGGATACGGGACCTTCGACGGATCCGCAAGGGACGGCGACAGTATCGCGGAAACAGGTACCGCCATCGCGCTGCGGTATCCCGGGATGATCGGGGACGTCGCCGTCGTTGTGGAGACGAGAATCGAGGAGGTATTCTCGTCTTCGGACGGGATCCCCGCGGTGTGCGCCTCAAAAACGGTGAGGAAACTCCCGTCGCGGTTGACCCCGTCCACCGATCCGGCTCTTTTCGCCAAGGCAGTGACGGACGCATTCCTGTATTGCCGCGACAGGGGGATAACCGACGCGCTTGTCCGCGTCTCCTTTGACGGCGGCGACGGCGCCGCGTCCCTTGAAAAAGCATTCACCGCAGACGAACTCCTCACGCTGACCGATCTGCTCATACGGCGCGCCGCACCGTTTATCAGGCTCGCATACGAGAAAGGCACCGTCCGGATGGACGAGCTGTCCGATATGAGATTCCCGTACGAGGGCATACGGCAAGGACAGCGGGACCTGATGGCGGAGACGATGAAAACGGTCCGTCTCGGGAGAAAACTGCTCGTCTGCGCCCCGACGGGCATCGGGAAAACCGTTTCGGTCCTTTATCCCGCGCTGAAATCGGTAGCCAACGGTTTCTGCGACAGGATCTTTTACCTGACGGCGAAGAACGTCACCGGCAAGGCGGCGCTGGACTGCATGGAACTGCTGTCGCAAAGCGCGCCGCACGTCCGCACCGTGATGATCGAAGCGAAGGAAAAGCTTTGCTCCACCGGCGGCTGCGCCGAGGGGTGCTTCGGCTGTCCGATGACCGGAGATTCATACGAGCGCGGAGTTTTTCTCCCTTACGCCCGGCGGGAATGCGACGCCGCGGCGGAAGCTGCTGACGCCGGTCCTATCCTGACCCGGGAGATCCTGACGCGGATCGCGAAGAAATACGGAGTCTGCCCCTACGAGCTCTCCCTTGACGCCAGCCTCTTCTGCGAGGTGATCGTCTGCGATTACAACTACGTTTACGATAAAAAAGTATCGTTCCGACGCTATTTTGCCGCCCGGGAAAGAGACGGCAGACGGGATGAAAGGTACGTCTTTCTCATCGACGAAGCGCACAACCTGCCCGACCGGGTGAGATCCATGTATTCCGCTTCGGTGGCGCCCCGCGATCTTTCCGAGGCGGCGGCGCTTCTCAAATCCGGAGATGTGATCGACGATTCGCTCCTGTCAGCTCTCGCCAACGCCGCGGAGGCGTTTTCCGACGTGCGCGAAGCGTGCCGCGACACTCTGACGGTGCGTGAATCGGGAGGCAAGGAACAACTGACCGGGTACTATACCGCGAGAGAGTTCCCGCCGGTACTCTCATCCGCGCTGTCGGCGCTCAAAAACGCCGCTCTCCCTTATGCTAAAAAAGGGGCGGAACACAGAGAACCGTTCAAAAGGCTCACGGACAAGCTTTCCGCAATACTCTACTCCGTTGAGGAAAGCGACGAACGTTTTCGTTTTCTTGCGGAGCGCGAGGACGACGATCTCACCTGCTCCATGATGTGCCTCGATCCTTCGGAAATCATATCGCGCCGCACGGCGCTGTCAGACGGCGCAGTCATGTTTTCCGCCACCCTCAGTCCGAGGGAATACTTTACCGGCGTGATGGGCTTTGACGACGGCTCCGTTCTCGAGCTTGACTCGCCTTTTGACAGAGAACGTCTTTCGGTCACTGTGTTCGATTCGGTAAGCACGCGGCTTGCAGACCGGGACAAGACTGCCGCCGCCGTCGCGGACGTGATAAGCGGGGCGGTGAACACAAGGCGTGGCAAATACATCGTCTACTTCCCGTCATACGAGTATATGAAAAAGGTGTGCCGCGAATACCTGAAAACAGAGCCTGAACAGCCCGTGGTGATGCAGAAGCAGCACATGACGAGAGCTGAACGCGCGCGCTTCCTCTCGATCTTTTCGTCGGATGAGTACGACGCGGTGACGGGTTTTTCCGTCCTCGGCGGAATGTTCGCTGAAGGGATCGACCTGGCGGGCGACTCGCTTATCGGGGTGATTATCGTGGGGGCGGGCCTGTCGGGTATCTCGTCGCATCTGAACATGATGAGCGAATACTATCAGAACAAATACGAACGCGGTTATGAATTCGCATATCTCTTCCCCGCCGTGAACAAGATCCAGCAGGCGGTCGGAAGAGTTATACGCACGGAAAACGACCGCGGCGTCGCCGTCCTCATAGATCACCGGTTCAGCGACCCTGCTGTGGCGTCCCTTTTCCCCGCGTCGTGGCAGCCGATAAAACAGGCTTCCGACACGGAAGAGCTGAACCTGATCCTCAAATCGTTCTGGAATGAGGAAAAAAGTGACGGAAAAGCGAAAAAATAACAAGATTCCGGAGAAAAAACGGCATAAAGCTCATTTTTATGTTGATTTTGCGATGAAATAATGATAAAATGATTTAGATTATATAAACTATACAGAGCACCGTCTCAAGAGACCTTTAAAAGACAGGACTGCAAAACAGTCACGGACCGGGTCGCGACCATTTGCGGACCGGCTCCAAAGGGAGACCGAAAAAATGAATTCAGCTATTAACGGCGTAAGCGTCGTCATACCTGCATATATGCCGGATCACAAGCTCTTGCCTCTGGTAAAGGAGCTTATCGACGCCGGCTTTGAAGACGTCATCGTAGTCGACGACGGCGGTGGAGACGAGTTCGCCGGAATATTCGACAAATTGAAGGCCGAGCCGAAATGCACCGTCCTCACCCACCGCACGAACCGCGGAAAGGGCGCGGCGCTCAAAACGGCTCTTGTTTACTATGCGGACACCCATCCGAATTCAAGCGGAGTCGTCACCGCGGACGCCGACGGACAGCACACGGTACACGACATCGTGTCCTGCTCCGAGCAGATGGCGGAGACCGGCAATGTCATTCTCGGATCGCGCGATTTCTCCGGCGAGGAGGTCCCGCCGAAAAGCAAATTCGGGAACCGCGTCACGTCCTTCGTGTTCAGGCTGTTCTTCGGAATGAAGATCACCGATACGCAGACGGGGCTCAGGGCTTTCCCGAGGCAGTACGTCATGACCGCTCTGGAGGCGTCCGGCGACAGGTACGAGTACGAGACCAACGTGCTGGTCCTGCTGAAAAAGAGAAGCGTTCCCTACGAGGAGCTGAAGATCGAGACCGTCTATCACGACAACAACAAGGGTTCGCACTTCAGACCCGTCAGAGACAGTATCAGGATCTACTCCACCCTGCTCAAATACGTGGGAAACTCTCTGGCGTCCTCTCTGATCGACAACCTCATTTTCCTGATCCTGCTCCATTTTCTCGCGCCGGACGGAAAAAAACTGTTCGTGTTTATCTGCTGCATCATCTCCCGTACCGTCGCCGCCACGGTTAATTTCGTCATCAACAAAAAAACCGTGTTCGGAGGGGAACACAACAAATACACGGTCCTGAGATACGCGGCAGTCGCCGTACCCATGATGCTCCTGTCCGCGACTTTCACGACCTGGGTCAGCAAGATACTCGAGGCGAGGCTGCCCATCGCCAATACCCTCATAAAAGTCGTGATCGACACCACGCTGTTCTTCATCACCTTTAGGGTACAGAATCAGTGGGTGTTCAATTCGGGTAAATTCAAGAGCAAACCGGAAGACGAAAACGACGAAAACAAATAATCCGGGAACCGGACCTACTTTCAGAACGGAGTATAAAGAATGAATATTACGGCAATTGACATTTCGATCCTCGAGTGGATCAGAAACACCCTCTGGAATCCGGTGCTCGACAAGATCATGGTCGCCATAACGAGTCTCGGGTACAAAGGGATCCTCTGGATCGCCGTGGCGGTCGTCATGCTCTTCTTCAAGAGCACCAGGAAGACGGGGCTTAAGCTCGGCGTCGCTCTAATCCTCGGTCTCGCCATAGGCAACGGGATCATCAAAAACGTCGTCGCAAGGCAACGGCCGTACGATTATCAGGCGGCGCACGGCGTCGACATTCCTCTTCTCATCGCAAAGCTCAAGGACTTCTCGTTCCCGTCGGGCCATACGCTGTCCTGTTTCGAGGCGGCGGGAGTGCTGATGATCTGCGAGAGAAAGCGTTTCGGATGGGCGGCGCTCGTGCTGGCGATACTGATCTCGTTCTCACGGCTCTACCTTTACGTCCACTATCCGTCCGACGTTCTGGCGGGGATCGTCCTCGGACTTATCTTCGCGGTACTCGGATGTCTCATCATCGACGCGATATTCAAAGTGATCAAGAAGAAAACCGCCGATAAAGAATCCGCGTGACAAGGGAGATGTGACAGGAAAATGAAAAGGAAAAGCAATTTCAAATTTGTCTTTGCGATATACGTTTCGGTCCTTGCCATCCTTTGCGTGGCGGCGCTCATCGCAATGAAGTTTTTCCTCTCGCAGTATGAAAAGTGCCAGCCTGACAAGATCGCCGCCGATGAACTGAACGACATAGTCGACATGGCGAAAAACGGGACCATCGGGAAGTACTTCGTGATACCCGACGTGGAAACCTGCCCGTTTGAATCCGGAAAGAGCATAAAGGAAGAGTACTCCCGTATGCTGGCTTCCGGGAAGTCGGTCTGCGTCGCTGACGAGAAGGAAATGGACGAAAGCGGCAATTACAAGAGCATTACCTACGCCATAAAATACGAGAACGTACGGCTGGGGAAGATCAAAGTCAACATTGCAAACAAGCGGACGCATCTGCTCTTCTTCGACTTTTACGACTGCGCCATCGATTCCGTCACGCCGGTGGTCAAATCAACGGATTACCATATCAACGTCCCGTCGGATTTCACCGCCAAGCTCAACGGCGTGGAACTGAGCGACGATTATCTGGCGAAATCCGCCGAGGGGGAGAACAGTGACGCGTCAATGAAGAGTTATCACGTCGAGGGTCTTTACCTTGAGCCGACGTTTGAACTCTTCGCTCCTGACGGGCAGCTCGCGGAACACGTGATCTCCAAGAATACGGTCACTCCTGTCCTCATCCTGCCGAAAGCAGTGAAAGTCACCGTCGGAGGCAGAGTCGACGAGGGCACTGTCCTTGAAAACGGGACGGTGTTCCACCCGGTAAAGCTCTCGTCGGGTCAGAGCATCGAGATTTCCGATGACTTCGGGAACAAGATCGGATACGACGGGAAGAACAAGATCCCGCTGACTTACAAGGTCGTTTACGCGCCGGCGGAATACACGGTATCCGTGAACGGAAAGGCGGTCCCGAAAGATCAGGCAATCCTTAAGGAAAGCGAAACGCCTCCCCAGATTGCCGACTACTGTTCCCTTCCGGACCGGCTTGAATACAGGATCACCGTCCTTAAAAAGAACGCGGAATTCGTGATAACGGACGCGTCGGGTAACAGGGTCGACGCCGATACGACCGCGGACGTCGTCGATCTGTCGCCGGTTCCGGAGACCCTCTCGGCGGTCCCGGACGATATCGCCTCGGAGATCAACGTTTTGGAAGTGGCGGAGACCTACAGCAGATTCCTGACCCAGGATCTCAACGGATACTCTTACGGGTTCTACACCCTTGCGGAATATCTCGTTGAGGGATCAGAACTCTACAACAACGCGCTGGCGTGGGCCAACGGCATCGACATCACCTTCACGAGCATCCACGTTCTCGACGATCCGCCTTTCACGGAAGAGAGCGTGACGAACTTCGTGATGCTGTCGGACAACTGCTTCTGCTGCGACGTCCATTTTGTGAAGCAGATGATACTGGACAACGGAACGCATCAGCCCGATCCCATGGACAGCACGCTGTACTTCGTTAAAATCGACGGGGCGGCAGGTCCCGCGTGGAAGCTCATACACATGAACGTCACGGCAAAGGAGGCTGAAAACTGATGGATAACAGACGCAGACCTTTGCCGAGAGCAAGGAGAACGGTGGACGAGACGCGTCCTCAGACGCCCGGGGAAATCCCGCAGACGCAGCGTCACCCGCAGCAGCAAAGTCAGACGACGCGGCAGACTCAGAATCAGGTTCAGAGACCGTCGCAGAGTCAGGTACAGACTAAAGCGCAGGATCAGCATCCGAGGCAGACCAGGACCACAACTACCGTGACCGGCAGAAAGAAGAGCAAGCCCATCGCCGCACGGATCGGCGCGGTCATTCTCAAGACGCTGGCGTTCGTCCTGGCGACCGTACTGTTCCTGCTCGTGGTGGTCGCCGGATCGCTGAAGATGATCTGTTCCGACTCCAATCCCTCGGCGCAGTCAAAATTCGTCACCACAATACTTGAAACGGGCAAACTCAAATTCCTTGCAAACATGTTTGCAAGCAAAAACACCATTCAGCGGATCATCGACTCCAACAAGATGGAAGAGTTCAACGAAGAGATAGACTCAAGCCTGATCACGATTCCGGATAATGGGGATGGCGGAGGAAACGGAAACGCCGACGAAAAGGATATCGAAGTGATCGAAATCCCGGGTCCCACGTACAAAGGCACCCTTCTCATCATCAAGGATCCATCGAGAGTATCCGTCGCAACCATCTTCCCGTGGCGGGAGGCGGGCGAAACGCTCGACGTCATCGCGAAAAACGCGGGAGCCGTCGCCGCCATCAACGGCGGGCTGTACAATTCTTACGTCAACAAGGGCGGTCAGCCCTACGGCGTAGTCGTGTCAAACCATGAGATCCAGTACAACGCGCCGCAGGATTTCGCGGGGCTGGTTCTCATCGGATTTACCGACGACAACATCCTCCAGATCATCGACATCAACGGATGGGGTCCCGCGGACGTGGAAGCGCTTGTTAACGAGCGTCACATCCGCGACGCTGTCACCTTCCAGGAGGAATCCACGGACGCCAACAACCACTTCGTACAGCTCATTCTGAACGGCGAGCCCCGCGATCTGAACGGCGGTACCGGCGGCGGGCTCAATCCCCGCACCGTCATCGGTCAGCGCGCCGACGGAGCCGTGCTGATGCTCGTCACCGACGGCAGAGGCAAGAACAATCATCTCGGAGCGTCCGCGTCGGACCTTATCGACATCATGCAGAAATACGGCGCGGTGAACGCCGCAAACCTGGACGGAGGGAGCTCCTCCTGCATGTACTACGATGGCGAGTATCTGATGACCAGCGTGACGTTCTACTACACCAACGCGTCGTGGAATCTGCCCCTTGCGTTCGTAGTAAAATAAGTCAATACAAAAAACCGCTGTGCGAGAGCACAGCGGTTTTTTGTCCGGCACGAGCCGGTCATTTTCTCTTTTTCTTTTTCGCAAGCCGCTGGAAGAACTTGACCAGTTCCACCATCGGGATGA
>CACXCL010000139.1 GCA_902766115.1 uncultured Ruminococcus sp. | reverse complement strand
CTTTTTCGCTCTGCCCGCCTTGGTGTCGAAGTCATGCTTGTCGATCCGGCATGAAAGCTGGACCTCCTTCAGTTCGACGATCTGCTGCTTTTTCTTCGCCTCGCGCTCCTTCTTGTCCTGCTCGTAACGGTATTTTCCGTAGTCCATGGCACGGCAAACGGGAGGCTTGGCCTGGGGCGCGATAAGCACGATGTCAAGATCCCGGTCGTAAGCGTATTTCTTTGCGGAATCAAGATCCATAATGCCGAGCTGCTCGCCGTTCTCGTCGAGCATCCGCACCTCTTTTTCTCTTATGTCGTCGTTGATATGAAGTTCTTTTGCGCTGATGATTTATCCACCCCCAAAAAATAAAAACGTGCCGGAACAGGATCCCCGCACAACAAAAAGCCCGGTCAGAGCTGTCTGTATTGACCGTACTCGTAGCCGCGGTACGGTGAGAACGGAGATCGTTCTGCTTCCTTTTCGTGAAGATTATATCACCCTCCCGTCCTCTTGTCAACACTTTTCGTAAAATTTTTTTCCGGTCGGCGCGGGATCGACACGGGAAAGATAAAATTGCCAGTATGAAAAACGACGGCTTGCAAATAGTAAAAAAAGAACGGCTCCGGAGCCGTTCGATGATATAGATGTGCGGCGGAGAAACGAAGATGGCGCGCCGCTTCGTTTCTCCGGTCCGCAGATTTTGTGTCGGGACGCCGTCGTCCGCCGGCGCGTATCCTTCCCGTCAGCTCAGCAGCCGCCGCAGTTTTTCAAGCGCGCTTTTTTCGATCCTGCTGACGTAGGAGCGGGAGATGCCGAGTTTTTCCGCAGCGCTTCGCTGGGTTACCGGCGCCTCGCCGCCGAGACCGTATCTCATTATGATGATCTTTCTCTCTCGCTCGGTCAGCGCGGTCTTGATGTACTCCGCAACCCTCATGATCTTGAATTTCGAGTCCAGGTCGTCCGCAATCGTGTCTTCGACCTTGATAATGTCTATGTATGTCAGCGGATTTCCCTCTCGGTCCGTCTCGATCACGTCACCCAGCGACACCTCCACGCTGAGCTTCTTTCTCGATCTGAAATACATAAGTATCTCGTTCTGGATACACCGGGCGGCGTAGGTCGCAAATCTCGCGCCGTTTTCGCTGTTGAACGAATCGACGGATTTGATCAGCCCGACGGTGCCGATGGAGATCAGATCGTCCTGATTCGGCGAGGATTGGTAGTATTTTCTGACGATGTGAGCCACCAGACGCAGGTTGTGGGTAATAAGCTTTGCGCGCGCGTCCCTGTCGCCCTTTCCCGCGAGGATGAAAAGTCTTTTCTCCTCTTCTCTGTCAAGAGGAGGCGGAAACCCGTTCCCGCCCGACGCGCTGAGAAGAAAAAATGATATACAGGTAAATACGGTTATCAAAATATCAAGCATTTGACGCCCCCTGTCTGAGATAAGCGTCCCGAAGGAAGCCGGCTTTCCATTATATGCCCCTGAAGACGTGTTTGACACGCGAAGGGAGAAAGTATTTCCCGCGATTTCCTCAATCTTCCGGTTTAAGCGAGCCGCAGGCGGCGCAGAATAACGTTGTAGGAAAACAGCGAAACGAAAGGAAAGGTATTGATATGATACTCGACAGAATTTCTCTTATTATGGTCATAATAGGGTCGCTCAACTGGGGCTCCGTGGGTCTTTTCAAATTTGACATCGTGTCCTGGATCTGCGGCGGTCAGGACGCCGTCCTCGCCAGAGTCATCTACACGCTGGTGGGCCTCGCCGGTCTTTGGTGCATCTCCCTTCTGTTCAGATCCCGCGAAAGCGTGAGAAACTGACAGGACGGTGCAAATTCAGTTTTTTCGGCGTTTTCGGCGTGCCCGGGTGTCGGGTCACGGCGCAAAACGCCGATTTTTCATATTCCGGCGCGAAACAATTTAACGCTTTTTGCAAGTTAACTGTTGAAAACGCGACCGGGATAAGGTATAATATAGAAAAATCAGGATCACATACCGAAAGGAAAATCGAGAAATGCTTCATTTACTCCAAGGAGGCGTCGGCAGTACCATAATGACCGTGGTCATGATCGTCGCCATGATCGCACTGTTCTACTTCTTCATGTACAGACCTCAGAAGAAGCAGGAGAAAGAGACCAAGTCCATGAGAGACAACCTTCAGGTGGGCGACGAGATAACCACGATCGGCGGGATAATCGGAAAGATAGTTTCAATAAAGGAAGAAACTCTGCTTCTCGAGACCGGAAGAGACAAGGTCCGCATCCGCATCCTGAAGAGCGCGGTCCGCAACGTGGACGTGAAGGCGGAAGACGCAAAGTGATTTTTCACGAATAAAAAACAGACCTCCGAATAGATATGGAATGAATATCTTCTCGGAGGTTTTTGTTATGAATGAAAACAGACCGTCCGGCGTCCGCGCCGTGATTTGCGTGCTGAAATCTCTTGCCGTATCCGTCGCGGCGTCGCTCTTTTTTCTAACGATCTTCGCATTCGGACTGTGCTCCGCGCCCGATCCGAAAAAACTCGCGCTGCCGTTGGGACTCTGCGCGCTTTACGCCGGGTCCTTCGCCGGAGGCGTCGCCTGCGGCAAGTTTCTCCGGCCGGGACCGCTGTCGGGCGCCATCTCCGGAGCGGTTTACTGCGCCATCGTTTTCGTTCAGGGTTTGGGAGCGGGATTCGGCGACAGGCCCGCCCGGGTAACGGCGCTTCTTCTGCTGGGGATCGTTGCTGCAGGCGCGGCGGGGGCGTATCTGACGCAGAACAGAAAAAGCAGACGCCGCGGCGCGGGGAAGGCGGGAGAAAGGGCGAGAAAAGCCCGCCGCAGCGCAATGCGTCGGCGGGCTTAGAAAGCAATTATTTTGTATCCCGGTCTTCCTGGTCAGCGAAAAGACCCGCCGGGTCGTCTACGGGGGATTCGAAAAGTCCCGTAACGATATCCCCGGCTCTTTCGAGATCGCGGTACAAAACGTATATCCTGAACCGCTCGTTCACGGGACCGATCTTGATGGCGAGTCCCGCGCCGTAGACGCCCTTTGTATAATACGGTATAGAGTTCTGCTCAAGAATATCGGTGAGCATATCCGAGAAGATCTGAGGCTGTTCGGTAAGGAAACAGGCGTCATCCGGTTCCACATCCCTTTTGCTCTTCTTACCGCATTCCGGACACTTTCCCCCGTCGAAAACGAGACGGCATCTTTCGCAATACATTTTTATTCTCCCTTCATATGATCTTTCAGATCACGGTCGTCATGTGACGCGCCACATGACAGTTTATGTTAACTGCGACGGGAAGGCCCGCGATGTGAGTCGGCGCGAACTCAACGTATGCGCCGAGGCACGTCACGTCGCCTCCGAAGCCCTGAGGTCCTATCCGGAGCTTGTTGACCTCGTTTTTGATCCGGTTTTCCAGAGCCGCGTATCTCGGGTCAGGGGAAGGATCATGACGGAGCAGCGCCTTTTTCGACATGAGAGCGCATTGCTCAAAATCGCCGCCGACGCCAACTCCCAGATAGATCGGGGGACACGGATTCGCTCCCGCCTTCCGGACCGCGGAAACGACGAAATCCACCACGTCGTCCTCCGTTGCAGACGGAGTCATCATCCGGACGGCGCTCATGTTTTCGCTTCCGAATCCCTTGGGCGCGGCGGTCAGAACTATCTTGTCGCGATACTCTTTATCCGACGTAAATTCCGCATGGATCACGGCGGGAGTGTTATCGTTGGTATTCCGCCGGTCGTAGAGCGGATCCGAGACCACCGAAAGGCGCAGGAGACCGTCGACGTATGCGCGCCTCACGCCTTCGTTCACAGCCTCTTCCAGCGTCTTTCCGGTGATGTGGACGTCTTGTCCCACGGTCGCAAAAACCACCGCCATGCCGGTATCCTGGCATATCGGAACGTTATATTCCCTCGCCGCGTCGAGATTGTCGGAGATGACTTGCAGCACTTTTTTCCCCGCCTCGCACGTCTCGCACGACGCGGCGTCCCGCACGTCTCGCTCAACGTTTTCCGGGAGAACTGTCACCGCACGGACAAAGAGATCCGCAACAGCGGCGGATATCGTCTCCGCGTCAATAAATCGAATATTATTGTCCATTTGAACGGCCTTTCTTCTGTCGGACTACGAAATATCCCGCCGCGTTGACGGCGGGAATTTTTTTCAGTTGTCATTGTAGAATATGATCTCGTTCGGAAGGCTCAGATGAAGTTTTTCACGAGCGAGCTCGATAACGTAATCGAGATCAAAATCCTTGTCGAGCAATTCTTTCTTCAAATCTCTGCTCGCCTCCGTCTGCTCTATCTGCTCTCCGGTGGCGGCGGCCTGCTGTTTCAGGCTGTTGTTTTTCACCTGAAGTTTCACGACCGTTATGACGCAAAGAACGGCAAAAAGCAGAAGCGCCAGCTTCAGTACTATGTTTGACGTTATGCTTTTCACTTCTCCTGCCTCCCTTCCGGTCGGGTAAAGATATCTTTTTCCCCGCAAATGAAACAGCGGGGGTGTCTGAGAGTAAATCGGTCAGCTCGCCGAGACGCGCCGTGATCCTCTTCGTGAAACGTTTTCTCCTGACGCGCTCATATCCGCGCGAAACGAGTCCCGCAAAGGAGCGGAAAGCCTTTGCCGTCTTGCTCAGCGCAAACCGGACGGGCCTCATGAGGAGAGACGCCGTTTTGCCGGCAGTCCTCCTTATAAACCGCGCCGCAGACGAAGCGGCGCGCGCCGTGAGCCTGCCGGGCAGTTTCCTGAAAAGGACAAAGCCCGCTGCAGCAGGAAAAAGAGTGTACGTTCTCAGTTTCCCGTAGCAGAAAACATAGCTCAGGATACAGAAACAACCGGTAAAAAGGAGAGACGCGATGAGATCCAGCGTGAAAGCAAAAATGCATTTCGGGATCAAAAACGCCCGTATCGTTTTTTCCGGAGATCCTCTCTTCCCTGTCGTTTCTACTCCCACGAGGATCCTTATAAACCGGACCGCGTCGAAAGCGAGTCCGAAAGCCATGCCGAGAACGAACGCGACGAGGACCGCCGTCAGCTGGGCTGACAGACGAAAATCGGCTATCATGAGCGTCTGATGCGTGATAAAAGGGTCTTTTTCTTGACGCTCTCCCCGCCGAAATAGAAAAATCCGTCGATTTTACCGCGAATAACGAGTTTCCCCGTCTCGGAGCTGAAGCTCTCGATGCGGATGTCCTCTCCCTCCACGGTCACGCCACCCATCGAGGAAACGGCTACGACGGCGGAATCGGTGTAACTCTCCACTTCCTCGATCCCAGTTATCTCAAGATACTCTCTTGAGACCATTGACACCTTGTGTTCTGTTTTCAAATCGGTATTCATATGCCGCTCCAAGAATTATATTGTCATATAATCTTATGAGCGGCATTGAATACATATACCGATTTAACTTTCGATAATCTCGTACAGCGAAGATGCGTCGGCTTTCGGGACGTTTTCCCTCACGTCGAGGACACGCATGGAAACGGTCTTCTCCCCGAAGGTTATCCTGATCACGTCGCCGACCTTGACGCCGTACGATGCTCTTGCTGCTTTTCCGTTTACTTCGACGTGTTCGTTGTCGCACGCGTCGTTTGCAACGGAACGGCGTTTGATCACGCGGGAAAGCTTCAGAAATTTGTCAAGACGCATACCGTGACCTCCCGCGAAAAATCTCAGGGTAAGAAATTATTTCTTATTGACCTTTGCCTTCAGAGCAGAAGAAGCGGAGAAGGAAACGACCTTCGAAGCAGGAACTTTGATCTCAGCGCCGGTAGCGGGGTTTCTGCCCTTTCTGGCGGCTCTCTTCTTGGTCCCGAAAGTACCGAAGCCGATGAGCTGAACTTTGTCGCCTTTTACGAGAGCGCATTCAACGGATTCGATAACCGCTGCGAGAGCGCCTTCTGCGGCCTTCTTCGTGAGACCGGTCTTTTCAGCGATAGAGCTGACGAGCTGTGACTTATTCATGATTCTACTTCCTTTTCTTAAAATATTTTTTTGGGGTTTTTGCTTACGTCTAAGTATATCACTTTTGTTTGAAAATAGCAATAGAAAAGGCGAATTTTTTTCGTTTTTTTCACAAATGTGTGTAGTTTTCTATAAAATGGGCGGTTTTTTTATTCAATATTTCCTCAAAATCGGCTTTTTTCAGCGCAGAAATGACAGAAAAGGCAAAAAGCGCGTCGCCGAAAACTGAGTTTTCGTCTGTCCCGTCCGGTATTTCCCCGTTTTTCAAAGCGTTCAGAGACGCGATCACGCTCTCAAGGATCGTCTTTTCGTCTCCGAAATCATATCCGTCCTTGATCGCAGCCTTGGCGACCTTCTTCGCTCTCATGAGCGACGGGAGAGACGGCGGGACCGCCTTCATCGTGCCCTTCGCTCCGTCGCGGTGTTTTTCGACCTTTTTCGCCGCGTCCCAGGATGCGAGCGCGCTTTCTTCGTTGTCCGCTTTCACCTCGCCGAAAACGTGAGGATGACGGCGGATAAGCTTCTCGCAGATTTCCCGGACAACATCGGAGAATCCGAATCTTCCCGCCTCCTCTTCGATCCGTGCGTGAAAGACGATCTGAAGGAGCAGGTCTCCGAGCTCCTCGCGGAGGAGCACGGGATCGTCGTTGTCTATGGCCTCGACTACCTCGTAGGTCTCCTCTATCAGGTCGCCTCTTATCGTCTTATGGGTCTGCGCCCTGTCCCAGGGGCAGCCCTCCTCTCCTCTGAGGCATGCCATTATCCTGAGGAGAGAATCCATATCGTGACGTTCGGTGCTGAGTATCTCTTTTTTTACTTCTTTCGCGTCCATTTTATATTACCCTTCCAGTTTGAACCTGATGGCGTTGAGAGTCGCAAGATAATCCGCCATTGCCTCGGTATTTCTCTTGTACACGGAGGACGGAGACGTTCTCTCAAGCGTGTGGATGAGCCTTTCGACCGTTTTTTCCACGTCCTCCCGCTTTACCCCGTTGTTGAGGAACCTTTCAAGGTTATCGTCCAGGGCCTCTGTCGCCAGTCCGCAGGCGCCGACGAGCGCGTCGTGATCCTGTTCCAGAGGAACGTTTTTCGCCAGCATTTTGATCGACCTGAAGTAATCTTCCGTTTCCTCTCTTGCCTTTTCCGCGTCATCGGGAGCCGGTTCCTTCGTTTTCCCGCCATCAGAAGGGCTTTCATCTTTCTTCAGGTCGTCAAGCAGGTGCTCCGCCACGCCCCCGATCCCTTTGGCGAGATCGGCGTGCGGGTAGTATTTTCCCTCCGGCGCGCTGTTAGACGTCCATTGAACGAGCTTCGTTAAATAGTGCTCGTACAGTTTTTCGTTTTCCTTCTCCGATTCGCCGGATCCCGGATCATAGGAGGACAGATAAAGCTCCGCGACCTTCATGGCGAGGTCGGGATAGAACTTCTCCTTGGAAAGATCGGCAAAGCTGTATGAAAGACGTTTCCCGAGGATCATCTCCTCATTTTCGCTCAGGGTCTCGTCCTCTCTTATCACGCTTATCATTCCGTAGTACGGGTCCTTCGACAGAGGTCTCGTCTTCGCGGCGGAGGCGTATGAGGAAAGCCTCGAGTCGGCGGTCTCCGCTCTCTCCGCCGCGTCCATTATCTTTTTGTATTTCGCCGCGCTTATCCCGAATCCCGCTCCTCCGACAGCGCCGATAACGAGGCAGATCGCCACGGTGGAAGCGACGGTGTTGAGGCGTATCTTCCCGATGAATCCGGCGATCTTCTCACCCTTCGGAAGAAGGGATATGTCTTCGGATTCGATGGCCTTGACCGAGAATATCAGCGACACGTACACAAGGACCGCCGACAGGATGGCAAGGACGGTCGAGATCTTGCCGGGGAGAAATCTGACGAACAGGAGCCGCGATCCGATCGCCGCGCCGCCGCAGATGATGCCGGCGATAAACGGGCGGACGAAAACACGCTTGAAGTTGAGCTTCAGATCAGTGTATTTGGTGATGAACACCATGTTTATAACGGTCGCGGTGAGATAGCAGATGAAGGTGCTCACGGGAGTGCCGGGCATGCCGATGAAATAGAGCAGAGCGACGTTCGCCGCGATCTT
>CACXCL010000138.1 GCA_902766115.1 uncultured Ruminococcus sp. | reverse complement strand
GGCACGCCCTTCGGCTCGCCGGTGCCCACGGTGAAGATCTCGTCAAATTCGGCGCTTGCCGAAAAGAAAAAGGACTGGATCGACTTCGACGCCGGCACGGTCTGCGACACCGGGGACATCCCCGGACGGGGACGGGAGCTGTTCGATTACGTGATGGCTCTCGCCTCCGGGGAGATACGGACGAAAAACGAGGAGAACGGAATGAGAGGTATCTCCATCTTCAAAGACGGAGTAACGCTGTAACTTTTCGGGAGGGAGGTGCTGAAAGTGAGTTCATTTGTTATCGACAACGTGACGGCGATCTTTCCCGACAGGGCGGCGCCGGATTCGGCGGTGAAAGTCGGGGACGGCGCGATCCTTGAGATCGGGCGGCGCGGCTCCCTCACGGCGGAGGACGTGATCGACGGGGAGGGGCTGTACCTCGCCCCGGGATTTATGGATATTCACGTTCACGGCGGCGGAGGCGGAGACTTCATGGACGCGGACGACGGATCGTTCCGGGCTGCGCTGACGGCGCATATGAAGCACGGGACCACGTCCATCGTTCCCACCACCACCTGCACGGACGAGGCGGAGCTTGAGCGCATTTTCGACTCCGCGGGGCGGTTCATCGCCTCCCCGGAGGCGGCGGGATTGCCTCACGTTCTGGGGTTCCATCTGGAGGGACCGTTCATCTCCCCCGGGCAGGCGGGAGCCCAGGATCCGAAATACGTCGTCCCGCCTGAGGAGGGCCTCTGGCGAAGGATCGTCGACGGCGCCCGGGGGCTGATCCGGATATGGACCGTGGCTCCGGAACTGCCCGGCGCCTGCGAGATGTGCCGGGAGCTCTGCGGCGAGGGGATCGTCTTCTCCGCCGGGCACAGCGACGCCGCCTATGACGACGCGGTCCGCGCCATCGAAGCCGGATACACCATGGCGACCCATCTTTACAGCAGTATGTCTACCATAGTCCGGCGGAACGGGTATCGCGTACCTGGTCTGCTGGAGGCGGCGATGCTCCACGACGAGCTTTGCTGTGAGGTGATCGCGGACGGCAAGCATCTGCCCGCGCCTCTGCTGAAGCTGATCTACAAGACGAAAGGGCCGGACCGGATCGTCCTTGTCACCGACGCCATGCGCGGCGCGGGGATGCCGGACGGCGACTATATCCTGGGGAGCAGATCTCAGGGACAGCTCGTGAGCGTGTTCGACGGGATCGCGCATATGCCGGACGGCGTGTCCTTCGCCGGAAGCGTGGCGACAGCCGACCGGCTGGTCCGGGTGATGGTGAAGGAGGCGGGCGTGCCGCTCCACGAGGCGGTGAAGATGATAACGAAAAACCCCGCCCGTGAGATCGGCGAGGCGAAAAAGGGCGAGATCGCGCCGGGATTCGACGCGGATCTCGTGCTGTTCGACGGCGACGTCAACGTGAAGGGCGTGTTCATCTCCGGCAGGAGAGTCGTGTGATGAAAAACCGGCTTTCATTTACCTTTGAGACGGATCTGGGACCGTTCACGGCGGCGTCGGACGGACGGTTCCTGAAGGAACTCCGGTACGGCCGCGGCGGCGGCACGGAGACGCGGGATCCCGTACTCACGGAAACCGCCCGGCAGGTGAGAGAGTATATTTCGGGCGTACGGCGGGATTTCGACTTGCCCATTGCCCCCGAGGGAACGGAGTTCATGAAAAAGGTGTGGCGTGTTCTGCGCCGCATCCCCTACGGCGAGGTCCTGACCTACGGCGAGGTGGCGGAGGCGGCGGGATCGCCCTGGGGCGCCCGCGCCGTCGGCGGCGCGGTGGGCAGCAACGGTATCCTTATAATTATCCCGTGCCACCGGGTGGTGGCGAAAAACGGCCTCGGCGGCTTCTCCGGCGAAGGCGGCGTCGAGCTTAAACGAAAATTGCTCGAAATCGAGAATTATCGGGGAGCTTTTTGAAAAAAGCTCCCCGAACCCCGCAAACAGGCGCTCGTGAAGCAAAAGCGATCGGGAACTTCCTGTTTTTTCATAGTTATAAAGGCGCGAAATTCTTCGCGCCTATGCTTTTTCTATACTATCATCATCCCGCCGAGGTCGGTCAGCGGCCCGTCCCCGAGGCAGACGCACTTCATCCCGCGTTCCGCGGCGAAATCCCGTATTTTTCCCCCGTCCGGGTGGGTGTCAACGTCCCCG
>CACXCL010000137.1 GCA_902766115.1 uncultured Ruminococcus sp. | reverse complement strand
CGGGTGAAAAACGCGGAATCGGACCCGTCGGCGGTCATGATGATCGCGTCCACTTCCACCGTTTCGATGATCTTCGGCAGGCCGCCCATGTGATCCTCGTGGGGGTGGCTGATGAGGACGTAGTCGAGTTTTGACGTATAGGACCTGACGTATTCGGCGGTCTTTCCCGCCGCCGCCACGGGCCCCGCGTCCACCAGGACGGCGTGCTCTTTGGTCAGCACAAGCGCCGCGTCGCCCTGCCCCACGTCGATGAAGTGGACGGACACGTCCCGGGTGTGAGCGAAGAGCCGTCCCGGCTTTATTCCGAAATAGTTTAGAAAGAAAAGGACGGCGACGGCGATGAGGACAACGGCAAGTACGACGTTGCCGACGGCGCGGAAAACTCTTTTGTCAACTCTTCTTCTGCGTTTCACCATCCGTCACCTCTTTCCCCGAAGTATCCTTGTCATATCGGATTATATCATATCAAGGCGGATGAAAAATGTCAAGTGCGCGATTTTTCAAAAAAGTTGAAATAAATTCAAAAAACAGTAAGGATAATTCACGCGCGGATCGTATAATTAAGTAGAAAAAAATTCAAAAGGAGAATTTCATTATGAAAAAAGCCATTGTCATCACTCTGACCTTGTCCATCCTTCTTCTTTTGTGCGCCTGCTCGGCCGATCAGAAGCATAATCCGTCCGTCTTAAAGCCGGACAACGAACAGACTCAGCTCGCGGTTCCCGATTCTGTCGGAGAGGGCACAAAGAAGGAAGATACCTCCGGGTATGCCGAAGAGCGCTTCGTCTCCGCGAATTTCGATTACGTTTTCACCGACCTGAACGATATCTGCGAGAACGCCGATCTCGTGATCCGGGGCGTTTGTCTCGGGGACCGGGAGACGGCGCTGTCGAGCGGCGGACTCCCCTTGACGACTGCCGAATTTGAGGTGGTCGAGGTCGTAAAGGGCTCCTTTGAAGGAGAAACGATCGGCGTATCCTACTACGGCGGAACGGTGTCGATGTTCGATTACATGAACGCCATGGGCGAAGAGGAGAGAGCGAAGGCGGGTTACGACTTCACCGAGGAAGAGGCGAAAAAGATCGGCGTGACCTATATGAACGAGGAAAACGGCGTCTCCTTCAAAGAGGGGACGGAATATCTCGTCTGCCTCGGCGCAAACGACGACGGGACGTATATGGTCCTGGCGGAGGGATACGGCGTGTCCGCCGTGGAAGACGGACAGGTGACGAACCGAGCGACCGGGGAAAAGATCCCCCTGGAGGAACTGGGAAACTGATATTGATAAAAAAGATCCGTTCGGTGTTATCTTAAACCGAACGGATCTTTTTCTTGTATCAAAGAATCCTGACCCCCGCCGCGGTGCATTTTTCAAGCGTTTCGGCGTCCCAGACGGACACCTGGACCTCGCCGATGTGCGCCGTCTGCATCAGGAGCATACAGAGACGGGACTGGCCGATGCCGCCGCCCATGGTGAGGGGCAGCTCGCCTCCGAGGAGCATCTTATGGAACGAGAGGGCTTCCCTCTCGACGCACCCCGCCTCGCGGAGCTGGCGCCTCAGCGACTCCGGGCTGACGCGGATACCCATGGAGGATATCTCGAACGGAATTCCGAGGACGTCGTTCCACAGGATGATATCGCCGTTAAGGTCCCAGTCGTCGTAGTCCGGCGCGCGGCCGTCGTGGGGCTTGCCCGAGCGGAGCTTCCCGCCGATTTGCGCGATGAAGGTCGTTCTGTGATCCCGGACGAACAGCGCCTCCCTCTCCTTTGGGGTCTTGTCGGGGTACATATCCTCCAGCTCCTGAGAGGTGACGAAGGTCACTTCCCTGTCGATCTCGCAGTCGAGGACGGGGAACGTCCGGCGGAGCTTTTCGCCCGTCTCGCATACCGCGCCGACGATCTTCTTCACGGTTTCGTAAAGGAACGGCAGGTTCCGGTCCTCCTCGCCGATTATCTTCTCCCAGTCCCACTGGTCCACGTAGACCGAATGGATGTTGTCCAGCTCCTCGTCCCGGCGGATGGCGTTCATATCGGTGTAGAGTCCCTTCCCCGGATGGAAGTCGTATTTCGCAAGAGCCAGCCGCTTCCACTTCGCGAGAGAGTGGACCACCTGGGCGTCGGTCCCCACAGCGGGGATGTCGAAGGACACCGGACGCTCGTAGCCGTTCAGGTTGTCGTTGAGACCCGAGTCTTCTCTTACGAACAGCGGCGCGGAAACGCGCTTCAGGGACAGCGCCTCGCCGAGGTCGCGCCTGAAAGTATCCTTTATGAATTCAATGGCGCGCTGCGTGTCGTAAACGTCCAGCTTCGGGCGGTACCCTTCGGGCAGTATCAGGTTCGTCATGGGGCATTCCCCTTTCGGTTTCAATAAAATCGGTACAAGTATATCACAAAATCAAGCCGTTGTCCATGCGACTTCTTGAATAAATAATCATTTTATGATACAATTTACTTTGTAAAAAAAGCGAAAAGCGAGGAACGGGACATTGGAAAGGAAACTGACTCTCCTCTGCTCCACCGGGACCATGGTGAGCAGGTACAACGGATTCGATTTCATGCGGGCGATCCGTCATATATCGTCCTTCGTCTCGGAGGGACTCTGCGACGGCGCGGAGCTTATGATGCTCCCGTTCTACTACGACAAAACGGACCGGGTGATCCGGGCGTTCCGGGAGAGTGGTGTGCAGGTCCCCGTGACCCACTGCGAAAAGGAGGTGGGGACCCTTCTGTCCGACGCGGCTGCAGCGGCGGAGAAAGACGGGACCCGTTCGGCTTCTCTCCGTGAGGAGGCGGAACGGCTCTTCCTGCTGAACTGCGACGCGGCGGCGCGGGCAGGATCGAAAATGATGGTCCTCCATCTGTGGGGCGGGCTGAACTCGGATTCCCACGTGGAGTACAACACGGACGCGCTTGGCGGTCTCATCGAGGCGGCGGGGAAATACGGGGTGAAACTGCTGATCGAGAACGTGCCCTGCACCACTCACGATCCGCTGACCAACTGGCGCGCGATGGGACGCTGTCTGTCACGGTGCGGTCTGGTGTTCGACACCAGATTCGCCACGTTCCACCGGCAGGCGAAGGAAACGCTCTCCGACCCCGGTATCGCGGCGCGGATCTGCCACGTCCACATCGGGGACGTCCGGGGCGCGGCGCCGGACTTTTCCTCCATCCACCCTATCTATCAGCCGGGCGACGGGATCGCGGACTTCCCCATGATCGCGGAAATGCTCCGGAAGATCGGATACGGCGGATCCGTGACTCTCGAGTCCCCCGCCATGAACGGCTCGGGCGTCGTCACCTCCGCCCTGAAGAAGTCGCTCGCATTCATAGGGGATCTGATATGCTCCTGAACGGATAAAACGACTCTCAAACTATTGTAAACCACAAGATTATATGGTAAAATATATTATTAAGAAATTTTTCGCCCGCGATGAGCGGAGGAAAGGAGCGCAAGATGCCAGGATCGGGACCCGCGCTGTTTGAAAGCGATCTCAGCCTTCTCTACCCCGAACAATATCTTGATCTGCGCCCGGACGGAGTGACCGGATCGGCGCTTTCTCCCTATACGTGGGAGCAGCTTGAGATGGATCTGCTGATCGACATGCAAAGCTGCGACGCCGGCGACTTTTTCACCGACGTGCCGGAGGTCATCATGTACCGTCAGGAGGTCTTCCGCGACGCGGTGCGTTATCCGGAACTGACAAGGGCGCTGAAAAAGATGATCCCACTGCTCTGCGACATCGAGGACCTGCGGCGCATGGGAAGCGACGCCTCGCGCTCGGCGGAATCCTATCTGTACAGCATCACGGAGATCGAGCTCTATATCTCCGTCGTCGGCCTGCTCCACGACTCCCTTGCGCCCCTGAAAGACAAACTCGAAAGCCGGGCGTTCCGGGAACTCGCGGACAGGATCACAGCTCTGACCGACAGCGATTATTATAAGGATCTGAACAAAAAACTCGGAGAACTCACCTCCCGCGTGAGAGAGGTGAAGAGCGTGACCATCGGCGTCAATCTCGACGGTCAGCTGCGGGCTTCCGCGGCGGGACTTCTGTCAGTGAACAACGAGCCGTTCAAGTCAGGAGAGCTGCTGGAGAAGATACTGAGGCTTGATTTCAGGTCCGACGAGATGACCTGCATCGCGCCGCTGACGCCCTTTGACAAGAGTCAGTCCGAGAACAGACAGCTTGCGCTGTCCAACGCCCTCTACTCCGCTCTGACCGACGTGTTCCGCTCTTCGGTGAAATCATGGAAGAAGATCGTTTCGGAATACGTCCTGGAGAACACCGATTTCCTGCTGAGGATGATGCCTGAGATCGAACTTGTGACCGGAGGAGCGGAGCTTATAGCGAAACTCGAGAAAAACGGGCTTCATCTGACCTACCCCGAGCTGACGGACGCGCTGGGCGGTCGGGATTTCGAGGCGCGCGGGCTGACCAACCCCGTGATAAAGCTTAAACTCGACACTCCTGCCGTTCCGAACGATCTCTCCTTCGACGAGGACGGGATGATCTACGTGCTGACCGGACCCAACAGAGGAGGCAAGTCGGTCATCACCTGCGCCGCGGGGATCGCCTTCGCCATGGCGGGACTGGGACTGCCGGTCTGCGCAGACAAGTGCCGGATGAGCCCATGCGACGGGATCTTCACACACTTCCCCACGGGAAGCGACGACACTATCGACAAGGGGCGGCTCGGCGAGGAGTGCGCAAGGCTCGAAAAAATACTCGATCAGGTGACTGACAGAAGCCTTGTGCTGCTTGACGAATCGTTCTCCTCCACGGGAGCGTACGAGGCGTCCGTGATCGCCTCCGAGGTGCTGGCGGGGCTGTCCGTCATCGGATGCAGAACGGTGTTTTCCACTCATCTGCACGATCTGGCGTCCTCCGTCGGTGAGATAAACGAAAAATGTGCGAAACTGGGCGGCGCCAGGATAGACACGCTGGTCGCCGAGGTCGGTCAGGACGGGAGCCGCAGTTTCAGGATAAAGAGAGAGACGCCCGACGGCAAGAGCTATGCCCGCGACATCGCGGCGAAGTACGGATTGTCGTTCGGCGAAATACTTGAAAAGAAAGGCAAAGAAGGGACGGTCGGATAATGAACGAACTACTGCAGATACTTGAAAACAACAGCAGGATATCTCACGAGGCGCTGGCGCGGATGCTCGACAAGGAAGTGGGCGATATCAAGAAGATGATCGAGGACTACGAGCGCGAGGGCGTGATCCTGGGGTACAAGACCATGATCGACTGGGACAAGACGGACAAGGAATACGTGTCCGCGCTGATAGAGCTGAAGATCACCCCGCAGATGGGCAAGGGATATGAGCAAGTGGCGCAGAAGATCATCGGCTACACCGAGGTGGAGAGTCTGTACCTCATGTCAGGCTCCTTCGATCTTGCGGTGCTGATCGAGGGAAAAACCATGCGCGAGGTGGCGTTCTTCGTGGCGGAAAAGCTCGCCACCATCGAGGATGTGGTCGCCACGTCCACCCACTTCGTTCTGCGGAAATACAAGGACAAGAGCATCATTTTCGGCGCGGCGCCGGTTGATGAAAGAGGTCATATATTCTGATGGATTACGGTAAAATAATACCCGAAAAGGTGTCGTCTCTGAAGCCGTCGGGGATACGGAAATTCTTTGAGCTGGTGCAAGGGTCGAAGGACACCGTGTCGCTGACCATCGGAGAGCCCGACTTCATCACCCCGTGGCATATCAGGGTGGCGGGGATCGACAGCCTTGAGAGGGGCAAGACCTATTACACCTCCAACAGCGGGACGACCGAACTGAGGCAGGCGATATCGGAGTATCTGTCAAGGCGGTTTTCCCTCTCGTACGATCCCCTGTCCGAGATCATCGTCACCGTGGGAGGGAGCGAGGCCATCGACCTCACCATGCGCGCCATGGTGGCGCCGGGAGACGAGGTCATCATCCCTCAGCCGTCGTTCGTGTGCTACGAGCCCATATGCCGCCTCTGCGGGGGAGTCCCCGTCATAATCAATACAAAAGAAGAAAATCAGTTCAAGCTCACCGCCGGCGAGCTCCGCGCCGCAATAACGGACAAAACGAAGCTTCTGGTGCTTCCCTTCCCGAACAATCCCACCGGGGCGATAATGGAGAAGGCGGATCTTGAGGCCGTCGCAGAGGTCCTGCGCGGAACGGATATAATGGTCCTGTCGGACGAGATCTACGGCGAGCTGACCTACGACGCGGATCACGTTTCCGCCGCTTCGGTAGACGGTATGCGCGAGCGCACGGTCCTTGCCAGCGGCTTTTCCAAGGCGTATGCCATGACCGGTTGGCGGCTCGGCTACATCGCCGCGCCTGCGGAGATCGCGCCTCAGCTGCTGAAGATCCACCAGTTCGCCATCATGTGCGCCCCCACCACGTCCCAGTTCGCCGCGGTGGAGGCAATGCGGAACGGAGATACGGACGTGGAGATGATGCGGCGCGAATACAACAGGCGCAGGCGCTATCTCGTGGGCGGTCTGCGCGCAATGGGGATCGACTGTTACATGCCGCGCGGGGCTTTCTACGTTTTCCCGAACATATCGCAGTTCGGCATGTCGAGCGAGCAGTTCTGCCAGCGTCTGCTCCGTGAGCAAGGGGTCGCTATCGTCCCCGGCAACGCCTTCGGAGAGTCCGGCGAGGGATTCGCCAGGATCTCCTACGCCTACTCGGTGGAGCATATTTCTCTGGCGCTGGACAGGATCGAAGCGTTTGTCAAGTCTCTCTCATAAGGAGGGGATAATGATGATTTTAGCCGTCGATATCGGAAACAGCACGGTGTCTCTGGGATTTTACGAAAACGACAGGCTTTTGCGGCGCGTCAAGGTCTCGTCAGGATCCGAGAGGACCCGGGACGAGTGCTCGATGCTGCTCCGCGACGTGTCGGACAGCTTCAACCTCGCCGTCGGCGGGATCGAGGGCGCCGTCATGTCGTCCGTGGATCCGGAGGCGGCGGAGCCCTGGAGGGACGCCGTCCGCGATCTCACGGGAAAGGGACCGCTGATCCTCACTCACGGAGTGAAGACCGGACTCGATATACGCATCGACCTCCATACGGAGGTGGGCGCGGACATCGTGGCGAATATGGTGGGCGCCGCGGCGCGTCTCACACCGCCCTTCGCCGTGATAGACCTGGGCACCGCCACCGTGATCTCCGTGGCAGGAGCGTCGGGCGAGCTGCTGGGAACTGTCATCGCCCCCGGTATCGGGATCTCGTCAAAGGCGCTTTCCGCCTCCGCGGCGGCGCTGCCGGACGTGTCGCTCACGCCACCCGTATCCGTCATCGGGAAGAACACCGCCGACTCCATGAAAAGCGGAGCAATTTTGGGATGGGCGTCCATGATCGACGGTCTCATCGACCGGATAATGGATGAAAAAGAATTCGACAGGCTGGATCTCATCGCCTGCGGCGGCTACGCCGGACGGGTGATACCCTGCTGCAAGCGGGAGATACCCATCGCCGAGTCGCTGACCACCGACGGACTCGTGAGGATCTACCGGCTGAACGAGCGCACAGGGAGAAAATAACACAAGGTTAAACGGGGCGACCGCCTCATTTAATAATCTATTTTACGTTGCACCCCGCGGAGCGGGGGCGACAGTAAGGAGCAAATTATGGAAGAAAAAACGAAAGTCAAAGGGACGAAGAACGTCAGGAACCTGGCTATCACGGCGATCATGGCCGCGCTCATCGTGGTTCTGCAGTATCTGTCCACCATCGTCAAGGTGGGTCCCGTCAACATCACGCTGACCCTGATACCCATCGTGATCTGTTCCGTCTTCCTCGGATGGAAGTACGGCACGGTCCTGGGGCTGGTGTTCGGCCTTGTGGTGTCGGTATTCAGCCTTGTGGGGCTTGACGCGGGAGGACAGATGATCTTCCAGGCGAATCCGCCTCTGGCGTGGATCATGTGCCTGCTGAAGGGCGCCGCCGCGGGATTTTTCCCGGGGATCGTCTTTAAGTTCTTCAGCCGCAACAAGAGAGCGGCGGAGGTGCTGATGGCGCTGTCCGGAATCTTCATATTCCTGGGCGGATTTTTCGCCGGTCAGCTTCTGGCGGGAAAGAGCCTCGGCGCGAACATCGCCGTCACCGTGCTCGTCTCCCTTATCTCGGGCGCGTATCTCGTGCTCATCAACTTCGCCCTGAAAAAGGACAACTCCGCGTTTTATCTGGCGTCCATGGCGGCGCCGGTGGCAAACACCGGGCTGTTCCTCATCGGAACGCTGATATTCTTCCGGCCGACTCTCGCCTTGTGGGCGGGCGGCAGTAATATCGTCGTTTACGTATTCACGGGAGTTATCATGTTCAACTTCCTCATCGAGTTCTCCCTGGCGGTGCTTCTTGCGCCCGCCGTGGCGACGGTCGTGAGGACTGTGAAAAAAAGAAACGGATGAGAGAAAAAGCCCGCTTCGGCGGGCTTTTTCTTAATGGAAAATTGAAAATGGAAAATGGAAAGTGGAATATTGAAGCCGGCGGCGTATAAGCCTTCCCCCTGGAGGGAAGCGAAGCGGCGACGCGGTAGTGAATGACATGCCGGGGGCATGTCAGAGCCGCGG
>CACXCL010000136.1 GCA_902766115.1 uncultured Ruminococcus sp. | reverse complement strand
GCTCCTTCGACGATGGAGATCTCCGGGGTGAGAGTCCCGTAGAGCTGGCTCGACGGATTGATCGCGGTGTAGCTTCCCGCCTCGTCCGAGTCGTTTGCAGTGTAAAGAACGATCTTTATGCCGTGCGCATTAGTATCGGAGTTGGAGTTTTTCGGATAGTGAGTCGTTTCGAATTCGCGCCTCGCAAAGGCCCAGGTCAGCACGTCGATGGTGGTATGAGTCCCGTTGCTGCACGTCTCGCTCCAGGATCCTTCCTCGTCCTTCCACTGAGTCCGCATGGCGAAATCGATATCCATCTCGGCGACTTTGCCCCATTCAAGAGGCACCTCGACGATGTTGCCGTAACCCGCCCACTGATCCTTTTTTCTGTCCGCGCCGAATTCCGCGCCGCTGACGAGTCCGTTTGAGCCGTACACGCCTTTGCTGTACCAGTAGTACCGGCGATCAGTCTTCCCGTATACCTCGTACTTCGTCATCATCTCGTCCATCCCGATCGAATTATTGACGGACCAGAAGCTGATCATCGGTCTGAGCCATTTATCCGTTCCGGTTATTTCTTTCACTCCCACTTCGGAAAGGTGGGTGGCGAAGAGATAACCCCAGTAAAGCGTGCCCGCCTTGCCTATGGGCAGTTCCGCTACGCTGTTGTAGTTGGCGGAGATCCTCAGGTATTTAGGCACGGTCCATTCCTCGCCGTAGATATCCGTGTACTTGAAGTTGGACATATCATTGACGAGGATCTCTCCGCCGTTGTTGTTGGACGCCGTCGCCGTCATCCGGCTGGTGATTTTATTCCTGTAGTGCTGTGTATCCTTTGCGTCGAGTCCTTCCGTCGGGAACGAGCCGATAGCCAGCTCCCAGTCCATCCAGTAATCCGAGGCTGCATACTCTTCTTCGCTGCCGCGTTTGAACGAGAAATTCTCGGCCACGGTATGTGAACGGGTCGCCGGTTCCACGTTGATGTCGGCGGTCAGTTCCTCGCCGTTCTGCATCTGGACCGCGCCGTCCACGGCGACTCCGCCGCCTCCGAGGAGAGCGGATTCGCCGGTGTTCACGTTTCCGGAGACATCCTCGCCGTCGGCGCCGTTGAGCAGCGTGGACAGATTCTGTCCGGAGCCGTCGTCGGGAACCTCGGGGGAGTCGCCGGTCAGCGTTACGGTGATCCGGTCGGCGGAGAACGAGCAGAGCTCCCTCTCTCCGCCGCCCTTCAGGTCGCTGAGTTCGATCTCGAAAGACTTTTCCGACCTGTCGCCGGTGGAAATAAGCTCGATGGGGATCTCGACCTCGTCCACGGAGCCGGCGAACGCCACGTCGCCTTCCTTGCGGGTGTAGTCCTCGCCGGCCTTTGCGGTGCCGTCCACGGTGGAGTAGTGCGCCGTCACGGTATAGCTCTTGCCGCCGGTGCGGACGATCCTGACCTTCGCGACGCCCGCCTCACGGTCCACGGAGATCTCGCTCACTTCAAAGCCGACCTCAGAGGGTTCTCCCTCGTCGTTGTCCGACACCATGAGGGTGAGAGTGTTACACACGTCGCTGAGTTCGCCGCCCTCGCAGGCGTCGATGGTGAAGAGGCCCAGTTCGGGCAGCTCCGCCTCGGAATCGTCCAGCGCGGTGACGCGGATGTACTTGACCGCTTCGCCCTCGGCGAAGGTCACGTCGAACTGCATGAGGTCGAAATTCTCGCTGAAGCTCAGCGCGGTATATTCGGCGTCTGCTTCCTCTTTGATGTCCTCCGGCATCGTCTCGGGCTCGGCAACGGGCTCGTAGACCTCGCCGAGAAGAGACTCCGTGCAGGAAAGCGCGCCGTCGATGTTGAGGATGCAGCGGAAGTCCGCTCCGGTAGGAACGGAGTTCTCAAAATCCCACAGATCGCCCCAGCGGACTGTGAGAAATCTGTCCGTGGCGTCGTCTATGTCGTACCACTCCCCGTTCCGGACGGTCTGCCAACGGTAGGAGGTCGCGAAGACCTCTTCGGAAACGGCGAGAGTGACCTCGTCATCCTCGCCCGTGTCCTCGGTGACGTCCGGGCAGACAACCGTCAGGTCGGAGGCAGTCATCTCGCGCTCCTCACCGGGAACGCCCAGTTCCTGATAAGCCGCCACGGGGGTGGGGTTCTCATATTCAATAAGAAGGTCCTGCTTTCCTGACGCCGCGTAGTCGAAGACGTACCCGGTCCCGTCGGGCTCGGTGGTCACCGCGGGCGCATAGGTGATCTTCGCCGTCACCCTGCCGGCGGTACCGCCGAGGCGGTACACGGGGATCAGGATGGTCTGCGGGATCTCCTGTCCGTCGGACGTTTTCGCGCCGGGTTCGGCAACGTCCGCCTGATGAGTTCCGAAGGCGAAAGTACCGTAGGGATACGTCTCGTCCCAGTCCTCATCCACGGGGATCTCCCCGTCTTTGGTGATTATGGTCGCCGGGACCGTTCTTTCCTCCGCAGCGGGCTCGTCCTGCGCCCACACTCCGGCGGGCAGCAGAGGCAGGCACATGCAGAGGGAGAGCAGTACGGCGAGCAGTCGCCGCATCGGCTTCTTACGGGCAGATTC
>CACXCL010000135.1 GCA_902766115.1 uncultured Ruminococcus sp. | reverse complement strand
CGCCGGCGACAAGGCGGGGAATTTCAACCCCTCCTCCTCCGCCACGAGAGCCGAGATCGCCATGATGATAACCCGTTTTCTCTCGGCTGAGAGGATGAGCAAAGTCGATTATCTCATGACACACATATACGACTTCCTTCCCGTATCGGGCAGGTACGCCGAACTGTCGTTTTCCGAGGCGAAGGGCATTACCTCCGCCGGCTTTACCTCCCGTATACTTCCTTATTTCGGGCTTTCCGGGGACCGGTATGAGATCATCGTCGATGAGAACGAGCTCGCCGGATTGCGGGACGAATGGCTCACCTACGGCTGGGGAGATAAGGTCGTCTCTTTCCTTGACATGAGCCTGCGGGATACCGCCACCGGCGAGACGTCGTCGGGTTATAACGTAAGATTCATGCTCTCGAAGGTCCAGGTCCACGAATACGTGGATCCCGAGGATTTCGACCCGGGCATCGATCCGGATGTTTATTCCGAAATGCTCCGGATGTCTGTCGCAAACAAGCGCAACACGGCCCGGCTTTACCTCGCCCTTGAAAAAGGCGTGGAAAGCGGCGCTCTTTCTGTCGCGTACATCGGCGGATCGATCACCGAGGGCGCGTCGGCGGGCGAGGACGCCTGCTACGCGAGAGTTTCGGCAAACTGGCTGGAGAGGCGTATTGCGCCCGATCTGAATTACGTGAACGCGGGCATTTCCGGCACCGACTCCGCACTGGGCTGCGCCCGGTTCGGGAGGGACGTCCTCTCAAAGGATCCGGATATCGTGTTCATAGAATACGCCTGCAACGACGATCCGGGGAATCAGGTCGTGCGCGAGTCTTTCGAATCCATGACCCGTGCGGCGCTTTCCGCGGAAAACGGTCCCGCAGTGGTGTTCGTTTACAGTTATCCCGGCTACGGGAACATTCCCTTCATGGACAGCGTCGCCGACAAATACGGCATACCGGTGGTGGACGTCAGCGCGGCGATCACCTACGGTATCGGCGAAGGGGAATTCACCATGAACGATTTTTGTTCGGACGGAGTCCATCCGGACGCATGGGGCTCTCACATGATGTCCGATATGATCGTCGGGATGTTAAAGACTGCTCTTGAGGACTGGAGCGACGAAGGCGAGGCGTTGTCGGCGGTGACTCCCGTGCCCGAGGACGCGCTGACCGGATCGAGATTCGAAAATCTGACGCTGGTCGACGCGGAGTATCTGGACGTAAGCTCCATGGGCTCGTTCCGATTCAACAGTAAGAACGAGGGCTTCGGATTCGCACACCCTGCCACCGCGAAGGCGGGATCGGGGAGCGAGCCGCTTGTCTTCACCGTCACGGGAAAGATCGTCTCCCTCATAATCCGGAGCGGTACGGCGGTCCGTCTCTCCGTTGACGGAGGCGACGAGGTCGTCGTCGGTTCCGGGTCGTATTTCGCGGACGCGGTGCCCGTGGTGATCTCGGACGAAGCGACGACACATACCTTCACCGTGACTCCGTTCCTCGACGACGCAGACGCTGTCATCCTCGCCGCGGCTTATAAATAATTATCCGGAAAAAACGATTTTGCTGTTGACAACGGCCTGCGGCGGTGATATAATAACGGACAACTGAATAAGGGGCGCCTAAGACGCGGTGAGACCGCGGTCGGCTGAGACGGAGAGATCCGGACCCTTGAACCTGATACGGGTAATTCCGGCGTAGGGAAGAGAAGAATGCTTTTTCGCGCACGGGATCCCGTGCGCGAATTTCATTTTACGGAGGTAAAACATGAACAACCAAGAATCAAGAAGACAGACCTCGGACATCAAAAAACTCGTCACCTCTGCGGTACTCATCGCCCTGGGGACGGCGATATCTTTCGTGTGCGAGTATATCCCGTTCCTCAATCTCCCCTTCGGCGGGACGATCACCATCGCGTCACTTTTGCCGCTGGTGCTCATCGGTTATATGTACGGTCCGGGCTGGGGCTTCGGCTCGGCGTTTGTGTACTCTCTGCTGCAGATGCTCGTCGGCTTCCGCACCGTGGGCGCGCTCTTTACCCCTACCAGCGACAGCTACATGGGGATAAAGATCGCCTTCGCCGTAGTCCTGATAGACTACGTTCTGGCCTTCACGTCCGTGGGGATCTCGTCCCTCTTCCGTAAGATGAAACATCCCGCGGCGGCAGTTGTGATCGGCGCCGTGGTGTCCCTCCTCGTCTGCTATTTCTTCCATTTCCTGTCCGGCTTCCTCTTTTACGGCGCCTGGGCGGAGTGGTTCTTCACCGACACGGTTGTAAAGGACCTCGCTGTCAGCAAGTGGATCCTGGGCTCATTTTCCGGCAAGAGCCTCGCCGCCGTGTATTCGGCGGTGTACAACGGCTGTTATATGATCCCGGAGATCGTAATAACGGCGGTGGCGGGAGCAGTCGTGGCGAATGTCCCTGTCATAAAGAAGAACAAATGCTGATGCTCTCTTGAAACAGGTGAGAACCCCGTCGCGGGCGAGATGCCGAAGCACGGCTTCTGTCCCATATATCAAGTAATAGAACGAAAGTCGGACAGCAGCCGTGGAGGATAACCAAAATCAAGTAGATTTTGCCTCCGGCGGCCGCTCGCCGCGGGGGCAGAGTTCCGGGTGGATATGCACCAAAAAACCCCTTCTTTCGAAGAGGTTTGAGGTGCTCTACGCGACCGGCGAAGCCGGAGACGAGCAGATCACCGGGCGCCGTGGGGCTGATCGCGTTTAGATCAGAGGTTCCTGATCCCTATCACTCTAT
>CACXCL010000134.1 GCA_902766115.1 uncultured Ruminococcus sp. | reverse complement strand
GTAAGTCGTAGAGAGATGATGATATTCTACCTGCTATTTTCGTATTATCAAAACTGTTTATTTCATCATCCACCGACCCTTATGCAGGTTTTCTCTTCTGTGACGAGAAAAAGTGCAAAAAACGGGGGATATGGCAAATTTTAAGTTACATTTCACAATAATTGGAACGTATTACCTCCTACTCCCTCAGTCATCTTCCTAAATTCACCGCGACGCGTGGCGCGGGGGAGCTTCTCCCCAAAGAAGCTCCCCCGCATAATATTATTTCTTCTTAAACAATCCCGTGATCTTGTTCAAAAACCCGCCGGAGCCGAGTTTCGCCTTGACCGCCGCGATGATCTTGTCGATCAGTTCCTTAGCCGCGTCGTTGCCGACGATGCCTTTTACCACGGATACCGGATCCTTTTTGAACGCCTTGACTTTCGCCTTGTCGCCTGTGATCGCCGCCACGGCTTTTTCGATTTCTGCCTTGAAATCCATGATGATTCCTCCTTGTTCCAAAACCGCGGATCGTCCGCGGAAAATTTTTCTATTTACCAATGACCTCTATCGTATATCCCTCGCCGCGGATGAAGTCGATCAGGTCGCCGATGATGGCGGCGTTGGTCGATCCCACGGTGTGGAACATATATACGCATCCGTTGTGCAGTCCGCGCTCCGCCTGAGAGAGCGCGTCGGCGGGATCAGCCTGGTTGTCCACGTCGTAGTCGTAGTAGGTCCACGAATACAGCGCCGTCTTGAGCCCCATCTCCTGGGCCAGCGCCATGTCCCACTCCGTCACCGTGCCGTAAGGCGGACGGTAGCAGCTCATGTATCCCGCGCCCGGGACGTTGTCCCTCAGCAGATCGTTGTTGGACTCCACTTCTTTCAGAAACGTCTCCGCGTCGACCCGGGACATGTTCTCGTGATTGTTGCCGTGGTTGCCCACAACGTGTCCCTCGTCGATCATCCGCTTCACCAGCTCCGGCGCCGAGGTGATGTACGCGCCGTTCAGGAAGAACGTCCCTTTGACGTCCTTTTCGGCAAGCACGTCCAGGATCTTCCCGGTATAGCCGTTCTCGAAGCCGCAATCGAAGGTGAAATAGCACACCTGCCGGCTCTCGTCGCCGCGGTATATCACGCCGTATTTTTCGAGCAGAGCCAGCGTCTCCGCCGATCTTTCGAACACTACGGTCACCTCGCCGGTGTCGGGATCGCGATCCGTCTTTCCGCAGTACCAGGATCCGTTTTCAAGATCACCCGCGTCCGGAAGGAAATCCCTGCTCTTGTCGTTCAGAAACGAAAAATCGGTGATCTTCGTCCCGTCGGGACGGGTGTACGTGAGGTCCCCGCCTGCCTCGGAGCCCGACACGGTCGCCCACCCGGTCGGCCCGGCAGGAGCCGGTCCGGCGGAGGGGTCGTCGCCGTCATCCTCACGAACTGTTCCGCTGTCCGTCGTCACGGCGTCCCCGCCCAGGGGAACTCCCGCGCCGGACGGCACGGATTTTTTCTCCCTGAGGGAGCAGGACGCAAGGGAGAGCGTCAGCGCGATAAGAATGAGGATCGAAAATAACTTTTTCATTTTCGGGTTCCCTTTACCGGTCGATCCTGCGGATCTCGTAGCCCTGACCCCTGATGAAGTCGATCAGATCGCCCAGCATCGCCGCGTTGGTGGTGGAGACCGCGTGAAGCAGATATACACATCCGGGTCTCAGCCCGTCCTCGGCGTTCTGGAGAGCCTCCTGGACATCCCACTGGTTGTCCACGTCATAGTCATAGTACGCGAACGACCAGAATACGGTTGTCAGCCCCATGCCCTGCGCCATGGCCAGCGCCCACTCGGAGGCGCCTCCCATGGGCGGACGGTAATAGACCATGTCCGGAGCGTCGGGGATCTGCTCCTTCAGGAGCTTCTCGTTACCCAGTATTTCTTCGATGAACTGCTCATCGGAAAGATCCGCCATGTTCAGGTGGTTTACCGTGTGGGTCCCCACGATATGACCCTCGTCGAGCATGCGCTTCAAAAGGGCAGGCGCCGATGTGATGTACGTGCCGGTGACGAAAAACACCGCCTTCACGTCCTTTTCTTTCAGAACGTCCAGTATCTGACCCGTGACTCCGTTCTCGTAGCCGCAGTCGAAGGTCAGGTAGCAGACCTTCTGATCGCTGTTTTTGAGATATATGGCGCCGTATTTGTCAAGCAGATCCAGCGTTTCCTGGGCACGGTCGAAGGTCACGGAGACCTCGCCGGTGGCGGGATCGTATTTGGTTTTGCCGGGATACCAGGTACCCGTGGACATGTCGGAGTCCGGGAAATACGCTCTCGACACCGTGTTGATGGTCGCGAGATCCGCCGGGCGCGACACCTTGCCCGTCGCAGGCGCGGGTCCGACCTCGGTCGTGTCGGCGCCGGTGGAGGGTGAAGTATCGTTCGTCGCGTCTCCGCTTGCCGGCGGCGTGTCGCCGGGATTGTTGTCCGTGGCGTCAAGGTCGATGGGCACCACCGCCGGGCCCTGATCCTTGTCCCGCAGGGCGCATCCCGCAAAGCACGACGCGGCAAACGCGAGAAGAAGGATCGCGGATATTGTCTTCAAAACGCTCTTTTTCATAAAACGCTCCTTGTTTTGATCCGTTAATTTCCGTCCCCGGGGGCCTCGCCTGTCGCCGGAGCGTCGGCGGGAGTTGTATCGGCGGGCGCGGTTGCGGGTTCGGTGTCGGGCGCGGTGTCGGCGGGAGCGGGCTCCGCGACGTCGGGCACATCCATGAGGTCCTCGTGGACCGTTATCTGATATTTCTCTTTCAGCTCGTTCAGATTATCTTCATACGCCTTGGTTTTGAGCTCGTTCTTGATCATCGTCATCCAGGCGGGCTCGCCCACGGACTCCATATACATGATGTGCCAGCCGTAATCGGTCTCGATCAGACCGTGGTCGCCGTCCTTTCTGTTCTCGTCGAACATCCAGTCGTTGAATTCATCGACCACCTGTCCCTTCCGGACGCCCTCGTACAGGCCGCCGTTGTCTTTTGAGCCGGGGTCGGTGGAGTATTCGGGAACGAGTGCGATGAATCCGTCCAGCGTCGCGCCTTCCTCCACCCACTTGTCGTAGACTTCCTTGGACTTCGCCGCGGCGTCGTCAAAGTCGTCTTTGCCGAACAGGATGTGGCGGATCGACCGGGTCTCGGAGGATTCGTCTCTTGCGTGCTCCTTGACCAGCAGGTAGACGGTGACGGTCCCCGCCTCGTCGTCGGCTTCGATCTTCGTCTCGCCCGCCTTGGCGGAGAACGCCCATTTGGACGCTTCCAGATCCTCGGTATACCCCGCGCCTTCGGTCAGCGAGTAGGTGGCGACCGTTTCCGCAGAACTCTCGTCGTTACCGAGCACGTCGACTTCGTAATTATAAATATATTCATGGAACGCTTCCTCGCCGTCTGTGGCGGCAAGTTCGTCCGCGGACGCCTTGATCTTCGCCAGCGCCTCTTCCCGCGCGGCGGGATCCTCCGCGGTGTCTTCGGCAGGGGTTTCCGTGTCGGCGCCTTCCTCATCCGCCGATTCCTCGGGCTCGTCTTCCTTCAGAAGGTCCGAGACTTTGAAGGTATAGCTCATGTAAGATACGGTCTCGTAGTTCAGCGGGTTCGCCTCGTAGACCGTGTTCAGGGCGTCCTCGCTGACGTCGACCGCGTCTGTCACGCTGTTGATGTACTTCGAGGCGTAGGACTCAAGCTCGAGGCATTCTCTCAGGACCTCCTCGGTCACGCCCTTGCCGAGAAGATTCTCGTAGTACTCCTCGGTCGTAACGCCCGCTTCCTCGGCGGAACTGCGGAGGTTTTCGATTATGCCGTCGACGGTCTCCCGGTCGGAATCCTCCAGGGCGATACCCGCTTCTTCCGCCGCCTCGCGGTACCGGAGGCAGGTCTCCGCCTGCTCCTTCGCCATCTTGAGGAAGTAGTCGTACCAGGTCTCGACCCCCTCTTCTTCTCCCATGGTGAAGGACTGATCCTTCAGCGGCGAGGAGGGATCGAGCCCGATGTATCCCATCATTTCCGATCCGAAGTAGCTCAGATAGCTCTGGTACGTGTTCATGAACGCCTCCCTGAAGAAGAAGGACATCATGGGGTTGCTGATGGAGAAATGTTCGGATTCCATGACGACCACGACGTCATCCGCGCCGTTATTGCCGCCCTTCTTGTCTCCGCCTTTCTTCCCGCACCCCGCCAGGACTGAGCCGAGCATCAGAACGGCGCAGCCCAGCGCCATGACGCGGATCATTATTTTTTTCATTTCGGTAAGGTTCCTTTCTTTTCGCCTTTTTTGCCCCGGAGCCCGGGACGGTCTTTACTACATTTAGATTTTATTATAAATAACGGCGCAAGTCAACAGAAAAAACGTCGAAAGTCTGAAATTATTCTCTCACGATACGATTGGAGACCCTCACGGGTCTGCCGTCCCTCATGTAGACCCGGGGCACCCTGGAGGTGACCGAGCAGACGATCTCATAGCCGATGGTCCCGGCCTGTTCCGCCACTTCGTCGGCGGAGATCGATTCCTCTCCGTCGCAGCCGAAGATCGTCGCCCTGTCGCCCACGGCGCATCCCGGAACGTCCGTTACGTCCGCCATGAACTGGTCCATGCACACTCTGCCCAGGATGGGCACGGAGACGCCGCGGATGATCACCCTCCCCCTGTTCGAGATGAGCCTCGGCACGCCGTCGGCGTACCCGGCGGACAACGTGGCGACCGCGGTCTCCCGGTCCGTGACGAAGGCGCCGCCGTAGCTCACGGGGGTCCCCGCGGGGACGCGCCGTACTCTCGTTACGTGGGTGCGGAGCGCCATGACGGGCTCGACCCCGCCGATGACGGAGAGATCCACCTCGTCCGAGGGCTTAAGACCGTACAGGACGATCCCCGCCCGGACCATGTCGAATCTGCGGTCCATTCCGATGGCAGCCGCGCTGTTGCAGGCGTGGAGCACCGGGAGAACGATCCCCCTGTTCCGCAGTCCCTCTGCAAAGCGGAGGAACAGCTCCTCCTGACGGTATGCCGCGGTCTTGTCCGCGCTGTCCGAGGAGGCGTAATGGGTGAACAGTCCCTCGACCCGGACGCCTTTCATCCGGAAAAGCTCGGCGCAGGCGTCGATCCCCTCGTCGTCCGGTGAGAAGCCGAGGCGCGTCATTCCCGTGTCCACCGCCGCGTGGACGGCGACCTCGTCGCCGGTCCGCCGGCAGAATTCGGTTATCAGCTTCGCTTCCTCGAGGGTGGAGACGGTCGTCGCTACGTTGTATTTCGCAAGATCCGGCAAATCCCCGGGGGCGGTGTGCCCCAGGACCAGGATCGGCGTATCGATCCCGTTTTGCCGGAGCTGGACTCCCTCGTCCGTCATGGCTACGGCGAACAGGGCGGCCTTGCCCTCAAGCGCCTTCGCCACCTCGACGGAGCCGTGGCCGTAGGCGTCGGCCTTTATGACGGCGCAGACCCCCACGTTCTCCGGCTGACGGGCGCGGACTTTGTCGAAATTGCGCTCCAGCGCGCAAAGATCCACCTCCGCCCAGGTGCGGAGCGAATCGAAAACGGTGTCCGGCAGATAATCTCTCATAATGAAAACCCTCCGTCCGCGGCCAAAACGCCGCCGGTTATGAATTTCGCGTCCTCCGACGCGAGGAAAAGTATCACTCCCGCCACGTCGCCGGGAGTTCCGAGCCGTCCGAGCGGCGTCTCCTCCGCCAGCGCCGCGCGGTCGTCCCCGGTGAGCGCGGAGATCATTTTTGTGTCGATGACTCCGGGGCAAACGCAGTTCACGGTGATCCCCGACGGTCCGAGCTCCTTCGCCAGCGCCTTCGTCATGCCGATGAGCGCCGCTTTCGAGGCGGAGTAGTGGACCTCACAGCTTCCGCCCACCATGCCCCACACGGACGAGACGTTGATGATGCGTCCGCTCTTGCGGCCGATCATGTGCGGAACGGCGGCGCGGGCGGTGAGGAACGCGCCTCTCACGTTTACGGCGAAGGTCTCGTCCCATTCCCCGTCCGTTATGTCCTGAAACACCTTCTGAGAGGACACGCCCGCGTTGTTCACGAGCACGTCCACGCCTCCCGACGTCTCCCCGATCCGGCGGAAAGCGTCGGCGACGGAGCCGCTGTCGCGCACGTCGATCCTCAGGGGCATCGCGCCGGTCCTGCGGCAGAGTTCCTCCGCCGCTCCGGCGCTTTTGTTATATCCGGCGAACACCGTGTACCCCGCCGCGGCGAATCTCTCCGTCACGGCGGAGCCGATGCCCCCGCCGGCTCCTGTTATAAGAACAGTTTTCATGGTCAAACCTCCCGCGCCCTCAGGCGTTCTTCATGTCTGCTGTGATCCCCGGCGCGAGGGCGTAGATCAGCACCTCGTCCGGGTCCCTGCCGAAGATCAGCGCGGCGGCTTCTCTGTAGTACCTGAGCTGGAGGGCGTGCCTCTTCTTCAGTTCCGCGATCCACTTTTCCGGATCCCGGCGGTCGTCGTCGCTCATGAAGTCGGTTTTGTAATCCGCCACCACCAGCCTGCCGTCGGCGTCTTCAAAGACGCAGTCGAACACGCCCTGGACGGTGAGCTTCACGTCCTCTTCCCTGAATTTTGCCGCCCTGTCGGGATCGAGGGTGAATTTTTCCGCCGGGAGGAGCACGTTGAAGCGTAATTCGCGCCACACGCGCCGCGCCTCCGCGATCCTGGCGAAAAGCCGGCTCTTTCTGAATTTTTCCACCTGCCGCACGTTGATGATCTGCCCGTCGCGCTCATAAATGAAGCCGTCCTTCACGAGACGCGCGATCTCGTCCTCCACCTTTCCCGTACCGAGCCGTCCGAGATCGGCGAACTGGAGAAAGCTGTGCGTGGCGATACCGCGCTCGCGCCCGGTGACCGGAGCCGAACCGGTCATGAACGAGGGCAGCGCCATCCGCCTGTCGCCCTCGTCCTCCTCTTCTTTTTCGAGATCGGTCACGCCGTCTTCGGGCGAGAGCACGTCGGGATAAAGGCGGGAGACCGACAGTTTCGACGGTATCCCCCCGAGGTGGGCGTGGGGATATTCTGCGGAAAATCTCTTTTCCATCATGCCGACGGCGGTAGCGACCTTTTCGGGATCGGCGGCCTTTTCCTCCTCAGGGGCGGCAGGAGCGGCGTCCTCCGGGGCGACGTCCCCTTCTTCCGTGAGTCCGACGGTGTCGAAGTCGAATGCTTTTTCCGCACCGTTCGCTCCGGCGGCGAGTATATAGTCTATCTCCGCGGCAAGGTTCGTCACGGTGTAGCTGTCCCTGAACCGGGAGCTGAGTTCCGCGTTTTCAAGCACGGTCCTGACGGATCGCCTCGGCGGTTTCGCCACGACGACAAGCTTGTGGATCGCCCGGGTCATGGCGACGTAGATCAGCCTCAGTTCCTCATACCGGACGCCGACGTCTTCTTTCGCCTCGATGGCGTCCATCAGGGGAGTCCGGCATCTGACGAGGCCGCCGGGATCCGGCAGCCGCATCGCCCAGCCGAGTTCTCTCCCGAAAACGGTGTTCCCGCTCCGGTGGCTGTCGATATCCGCCCCCGTTCCGCAGAAGAAGCAAACCGGGAACTCCAGTCCCTTCGACTTGTGGATGGTGGTGACCGTCACTCCCTCGCTTCCGCCGAGAGCGGTCTTCAGCCCTCCGCCCAGTTCCAGGTCGTCCAGATGGCGGAGGAACCCGTACAGTCCTCCCCAGGAGGTCTTCTCAAAAGTTCTGGCGCGGTCAAGAAGGGCGCGGAGGTGTTCCTCGCCGCCTTGCGCGAGCACGATCTCGGGGGAGCGCGCGATACCGGTCTCCTCGAACAGCCGCTCCGTGAACACGGCGGCGCCGAGGGATCTCTCCGTCTCGCGGAAGTACTTTATCCTGTCGCGGAACGCGGCGCACTTGCGGGACAGGCCGCCGTCGTCCTCTTCGCTCTCCCGCAGAACGGAAGAGAAGAGGGAGCCGTCCTTGTATTTTATTCTCAGGGCGGTCATCTCGTCCAGAGTGAAGCCGAACAGGGTCGACATCATCACGTTCGCCAGAGGAATGTCCCGGTGAGGGTTGTCCACCGCCCGGAGCAGATCCACCGCGAACTGCACGTCCGGCTTTTCGGACACCGCGGCGCCGGAGGGATCCGATACGGGTATCCCGTATCTCCTCAGAGCATTTGAGAAGGACTCCGCCTTCGTTTTTGCGCTTCTCAGTATTATGGCGAAATCGGAGGGGGTCAGGGGACCCGTGCCGAAGGGATCCGTGCCGATCATCTCCCTGATCCGCATCGCCGTGTAGTCCGCCTCCGCCGGTCCGTCTTTCCCGGACTCGAGAAGGCGTACCTCCACGGGGGCGTCCACCTCCGAGCTTGTGGACGGCGTGAGCAGGTCCCCGGCTCCGAAAGGCACGTCGCCTCCGCGGAACATATACTCGCTGACCAGGTTCACGAATTTCACGATGGGGCGCGAGCATCTGAAGTTGTCGCTCATGAACACGCATGCGTTACGCGGTTCGACGATGTCGTCGCCGTCTCCGTCCACGGGGGGAACGGGAGACCAGCGCGCGCGGTAATCCGAGAAGATCTCGGGCTCCGCGCCTCTGAACCGGTAGACAGACTGCTTGACGTCGCCCACCATGAACCGCTCGGCGCCCGTCCCCACGGCGCGGAAGATGGCGTCCTGGACGCGGTTCGTGTCCTGGTATTCGTCTATGAATATGTACTTGTACTTCCTGCCGATGCGGAGCGCCGCCTCCGTGGGCTCTCCGTCTCCGTCCACGAGAAGGCGGAAGGCCAAAGTCTCGAGATCCTGGAAATCCAGCGCTCCCTGACGTCTCTTGAGGGAATCGTATTTTTCCGCAAAAGCGGAGAGGGCGCGGTGTATGCCGCGCAAAACGCGCGCGGTCCTTCTCATGGCGTCGGAGATCTGCTCCGGAGACGCGCTGAAGTATTTTTCGCGGTACTTTAACGCCGCGGTCTTCGATTCGTCCCGCAAGGGCTTCACAAGAGCGGCGTCTTCCGTTTTTTCGTCCTCTCCCAGTCTGCCGAGCCTGCCGCTCGGGACCGGGTCCATCGCCTCGCACGCGCGGGCGTAGTTCCTTTCCTTCAGCGCGTCGGACAGGCGCGCGAAGTAATCGCGCATTTCCAGAACGGCGGGACCGTATTCCTTCCGGGGCTTTCCCGTACCCTCCAGCCCTTCCGCGAGCTCGTCGAACACTCCGGCGTAGTGATCCGCCATTTCCTCGGTCGCCTCCGCGACCGCCTCGCCCCAGGGGGTGGAGAGAAAGTCGTCCCCGGCGACGTCGTCGAGCCTGTCGGCGTCGTGCAGCAGCTTTGTCTCGTCGTATCCGCTGCGACGGAGCGTCTTGAATATCTCTATCAGAGTATCAGCCGCGGCGTCCGGATTTCTCGTCTCTCCGATCACGTCGCACACAAAGGCGATGTCCTCGCCGTCGCCGTCTCCGGACGACGCGTCGAACAGGTCGTCCATCGCCTCGGCCATGGCTTTCTTCATCAGGATGTCCGAGGTGTTCTCTTCCGCCACGGAAAAGTTCGCGGGGATCCCCGCAAGACCGAAATTCTCGCGGATGACGCGTCCGCAGAAGGTGTGTATCGTGCCGATCTCCGCCAGGGGAAGCGCCGCAAGATGCTCCTCCGCGCCTCGGTCTCCCTTTTTTGCATCCTCGGCGAGGTTTTTCCTGATTTTTTCGCGGAGCTGTCCCGCCGCGTCTCTCGTGAAGGTCACGACGAGCATTTCCGCCAGCTTTGCTCCGCTCCGGAGCAGGCGCGCGATCTTCTCCGTCAGGACGGTGGTCTTGCCGGAGCCCGCCGCCGCTGTGACGACTGTGTTGCCGCGTCGTCTGAGCGCGGTGAGCTGGGATCTTGTCAGTTCGGGTTTCATCTCGCTCATTTGCCCCGCCATCCTTTCGCCTGATATGCGTACGGATGCTTGCATATCCTCTTTCCGGGACAGTATCCGCATCCGGCGTGCTCGTCGTCCACAGGGTGAACTCCGCCGACGCCCTTCTTCATCTCGTCCGCGATCCTGTTGACCGCAGCCTCGAGCTTTTCGTAGAGTCTGCCGAATCCCTCGACGGTTTCGTAGGAGAAGGAGCCGCCCGGCTTTTCGCCTCCGAACATTGCCTCGGGGATGTTGTTTTCCGAAAGGACGACGCCGGAACGGGAGAGGGTGCCCGCGAATATTTCGCGCGCCTTTTCCTCGCTGACGATCCGGTTTTCGACGGCCTCCATTTTTTTCACGTTGAAGTATACCGCTCCCGCGGGGACGGGGTCCTTCACGGCGCCGCTCTTCCACGCGGAGAACAGGTAGATCAGCAGTTGGATGTTCAGCCCCTTTTCCACAAGCTCCGGATCGAATTTCGCGTTGTAAGTCTTGTAGTCCACCACCTTCAGGTACGTGGCTCCGTCCCGCTCGCATACGTCGAGACGGTCGATCTTTCCCCGGATGAGCAGACTGTCGCCCTCGCCGGAGGTGAAGGTGAGGGGAGGCATCTCCCCGTCGCGGAGACCGAATTTGATCTCGTTTCCGAATATACGGAACTCGCCCGAGGCGAGCTCCTTCATGATCGCCTCCACGAACAGGAGGACCGCGCGGCGCAGCCGGCGGAACAGATACGCCGTCCGCTGGCTCGCGCTGCCGCCGCAGAGACTTACGACGTAGTCCTCTATGATCCTGTCGCAGATCGCCTCTGTCCTCTCCCTTTCAAGGGGATAATCCTCGCCGGAGGTGGACGAGAAGAACTGCTCCAGCACGTTGTGTACGAAGTTTCCGACGTCGAGGGAGCCGATCTCCGCTTTTTTGTTTTCTTTCAGCCTCAGGACATTCCGCATGTAGTAAGAAAACGGACAGCGGGCGAACGATTCCAGCGTCGAGTCCGACATTTCCCTCACGCCGCCGAACAGGGCGCGGACGTTTTCCTCCGACACGGTCTCGTTCAGAAAACCGTCGAAATCTCTGTCGCTTTCCGGAAATATCCTGCGACGCATCTGCCGCAGCGCCTCGGTCAGGTCGCCATCTCCCTTTTTTTCGGCGTAATACGTTTCCTGCATGATCCCGGCAGGGCGGAACAGCCTCTCCTCCGGGGAGAGGGAGGCAAAATCCTCCGGACCCTCCCGCCCCAGAAGGGACAGGACGTCCCCGGCGCCGGACGACGGCTCCGCCGCCGCGCCGAAGGAGATTTCCGGCACGAAGAGAGTGAGGGTGTCGCTGGGGAGAGTGGCGCATCTGTGGAACCGGAGAAGCTCCATCGCCGCCTTCTCGCGGCTCCGGGACCACAGATCGAGCCCCATTTCCCCGAGTATGTTCTTATCCGCGTCGGTGAAGAATCCCTTGTCCTCCGCCGAGCGGGGAAATTCGTTTTCTATGCATCCGAGAAGGATAACGTGGCGCACCTCTCCCGTTCTGATGGATCCGGCGGAGCCGAACGCCACCTCGTCCACCCCGGTGGGGATGGCTCCGGTGCCGGTGTCGGTCATGGCGTACCGCAGAAGGGACGAGAACCCGTCCGCGTCCGTTCTGACTCCCGGCAGGAGCGTCACTATGGTATCAAAGCACTTGCAGAAGTTCTTCCAGACCCGGCGCTCGCGGTCGGCGCCGTCCCTGTCGCCGACGGCTTCAAGCCTGTCGGCGTGCTCCTCCTGCGCCTCGTAGAGGCCGCTCTCGTCGACGTACCGGACCAGCGCCTCGCACACCGTGCGCACGTCCGCCTCGCCGCCGTCGAATACCTCGCAGAACGTCTCGACGGAGGGGATCAGCTTCCGCCTCGCCGAGTTGACTTTTTCGAGAGTTTCCTTTTCGTCGTCCGAGAAGCCTATCTTATACCCCGAGGGGTTGAACGACCAGTCGGAGGTGAACATCGTCCTGTAGCGGACGTTCCAGGTTTCCGTGTAGTCCTCGAAAAGACAGGACTCGTCCTCGGTGAGAGGCGTGAGACCGGTCTTGACAAGGCTTATTATATCGTCCCGGCGCCACTCTCCGGGTATTCTGAGAAGGGAGAGCAGAGCGCGGGTCATGGGGCTTGATTCCATGCGGACGGATTCCGTCATGAAGCAGGGGATCCCGTGACGGGCAAAGCAGCTTTCCGTTATGCCGCAGAGGACGCTCACGTCCCCGGCAATAACCGCCACGTCGGAGTATCTGCACCCGCCGGACACCAGCTTTTCGATGACTGACGCCGCCGCCTCCGCCTCGGCGTATCTGTCGCGGACGGAAAAAACGCGGACGGATCCGTCGTCCCCGGCGGAGATCTCCGGGTCGCGTCCGTAGTCGAACAGGTATTCCGACACTTTTTTGAGGGAGTCTGTGCCCGCGCGGAGGTTTTCGCCCAGAGTAACGGTCTCCGTCTTGCCGTAACGCGCCGCCTCGGCGTTCAGACGGCGGAAGAACGATCTCACCGGCTCCTCTCTCATGAGAGTCGAGTCCCGGCTCGCCATAGCAAAGGTGACGGTGACGTCGTCGGCGTAACGCATGAGGTCTGAGATGACGCCGTATTCTTCCTTGGTTACGGAGAAGAACGAATCCACGTAGACCGCCGTGTTTTTGAAGAAGCCGTTTTCCGCGCCGCGGCGGATGATCTGCGCGACGGCGTCTTCAGCCGCGCCATCGCTGTATTCCCCGTTCAGGATGGAATTGTACGCCGCCGCGACGGTCAGAAGATCCCTCATCTTGAGGGTGAGGGTGGCGTCGGGGTCCTCGTTTTCCGCCTCGGCGACCGCTCCCTCAAGGTCGGACAGGGTGATCCCGTTGATCCTGAGCTCGTTTATCGCCCCGGCGAGGGCGGGAACGAGGGAGTTTTTCGCGCCGGACACGGCGTTTGACGACAGATAGGCGAGGGAGTCCCACACGGAGGACGCCGCGCGCCACGTCAGAAGAGCGCGGACTCCTCCGGAGAGGGTCGGCCGGGCAAGTCCCCCGACCGTCCTCGCCACGGTGTTGCCGAGTCGGGTAAAGCTTGTGGCTTCGAGCCGGGTCGCGTATTCCGGGGGAAAATCCCTGGCGAGCCTCGTCTCGTAGATGACGGTCTGCTGTTCGGGGACAAGCAGGAAGACCCGCTTGTCCGTCTCGCGGAGAACGCGGAGGATGTCGTCGGTCACGTACCGGGTCTTGCCCGATCCCGCGCCGCCGAATACGAATTTTATCACGGGTCTGCCTCCTTTCTCCCATAAAATCGCCCGGGGGCGTTGGTGTCGCTCCCCGGGCGCTGTTTTTACACGTGACTGTCCGACGGCGCCGGAGAATACGTGATCACGTTTTGTCACGCCCGTGACGCGGGCGGAGCGTTATCTCTGGTAATCGTCTACTCTTATGGCTTTTTCGTTTACCGTGACCTTGTAGGTCTCCTCGGCTCTCTTGGACTCTTCTTCAAAGGCGTCGCTCCTGAGCTTGTCCCTGATGGTGTTCTTCCATGCGGGATCGTTCTCGCCGACGTAGTACATGATGTGCCAGCCGTAGGAGGTCTCGATCAGGCCGTGATCGCCCTCTTTCCTCGCGGGATCGAAGAGCCAGTCGTTGAATTCGTCGACCATCTGGCCGCGCTTCACGCCCTCGTACAGACCGCCGTTGGTGTTCGAGCCGGGATCGGTGGATTTATCGTTGGCGAGCTTTATGAACTCGTCCAGGTTCGCGCCGTCCTCGACCCAGCTGTCGTATACAGTCTGCGCCACTTTCTCGGCGTTCTCGTCGTCCTTGCTGAAGAGGATGTGACGGACGTCTCTCGTGGCCTCGTCGTCTCTGTAGTGCTCCTTGACGAGGTAGTACACGGTGACGGTCTCGCCCGTCTCGGAGGCGACCACCTTGGTCTCGCCGACTTTTGCCTCATACGCCCACTTGATCGCCTCGTTCTCCTCGTTGTAGGAGACGGAATCGACGAGAGTACCGTCAACAGTCCCGGCGGCTGTCTCTTCGTCCTGACCGAGAACGTCCATGGCGTAATTCTTCACGAATTCTTTGAATTCATCCTCGCTCTTCACGGCGGCGAGGTCGTCCGAATACTTCTTGACGGCGGCGATGGCCGCTTCCTTAGCGGCTGCGTCCTCTTCGGATTCGGCGTCGCCGGTGGTCTCAGCCCCGGTATCGGCGGGCTCGGTATCGCCGGTCGTCTTTACGTCGGTGTCGGCAGGCTCTGTGTCCGCAACGTTTTTGGTCTCAACGGGCTCGGTCGCGTCTCCGGTCTCCGCGGGAGCGGTGTCCTTCGATTCTTCGGAATCGGCGGACGCCACGGTGTCCGGGGAACCTGTTTCCGCGCCGGTGTCGGCGGGCGTCGCCGCGTCGGTGTCTGCTCCGCCTGCGGAGGTATCGTCATCCTTCGGCATGAGATCCGAGGATTTGAACTGATACATGAGATAGGATACGTTCTCATAGGTCAGGGGGTCGCTACTATAGACCTCCTCGATCTTTTCCTCGCTGACGTCAACGCCGTCTCTGAAATGGGAGGCGTATCTGCGGGCGAGGGTTTCGAGCTCCAGAGCCTTCTTCAGGTTGCTCTTGGTCACCGACTTGCCGAATACATTTCTGAGGTAGGAGTCGAGCGTTACGCCGTTGGTCTTCGCGTATTCCTTGTAAGTGTCCAGCTGTCCGTCGATGACTTTTTTGTCGTCATCGGTGAGCTTCACGCCGGCCTCTCTCGCCGCCTCGCTGAGGGAGAGATACTGGGAGGCGACGGTTCTCGCCTGCGCCATGAAATAGTCGTACCAGGTCTCGTACTCGCTGTCCTCGCCGCCCATGGTGTAGGGCTGATCCTTCAGGGCCTTTGACGTGTCGAGCCCGATATACTGCATCATGGATTCGCCGAACGTGCTGATGTAGTTGTTATAGGTGTTCATGTACGTCTCGCGGAAATAGTACGCGAGCATACCGTTGGTCACTTTGTAGTGATCCGTCTTCATGACGGTCTTGTTGCGCCAGAAGATGCCCTCATCTTCGTTCTTGTTGTAGAGCGTCAGTCCGATGAGCGCCGCAAAAGCGAGCACCACGGCCACGATGATTATGATCTTCTTTGCCTTTTTGCCCTTTTCCTGCTTTTTTGCCGCCATGGTCTGCCCTCCGAGGACCGACGCGGCCGCCTTCTTTGATCTCTGTCCCTTACCCATTTGAAAAGGTCCGCCTTTCTTAACTTCTGTCTTGTTTGCCCGCGCCCGGGGCGCGCGGCAGGGAGTTTTTTTGTATTGTACCCCGCGCGGGGACGCCGCGCCGAAAAGTACTTTAACAGTATACCATATTTTCCTGCGGTTTTGGAGACTTTTATTAAAATTTGTTAAAAATGCTTAAAAAATATGCTTTTGCGCGCCCGCCGCGCCGGTCTCAGCCGCCCCGCCGGGGGAGTTTACGGAATACCGGTTGACATTCGCGGATATTTTATATATACTTTTTATGTAAAAGTCTATCGGAGGAACACCGGAATGAAGAAAATCGTGAAGATACTGTGCGCCCTTCTGGCGGCGGCGCTCGCCGCGGGCCTCTCCTCCTGCGCTGGGATTTCGGACGCGAAAAACAAAAAAGTCGTGATGAGGCTCGGATCCTTTGATGTGACCTACGACGTTTACCGCTTCGCCGTGCTGACGGAGAAGGAGTCGATGAAGATCAGATACGGCGACGGGGTCTTCGACGGAGAGAGGACCGACGCGCTGGAGAGCGAGCTCCGGGAGAGGACGCTGGACTATCTGCGGAATTTTTACGCCATTCCCGCTCTGGCTGCGGATTACGGCATAAAGCGGGACGATCAGGCGATAAAGACCCTTGCGGACGAAAAGAAATCAGCCGACGTCAACTCTCTCGGCGGGAAGGACGCTTTCCTTGAGGAGCTGAATAAAAACAACATGACCGAAAACGTGTACGACGTCATGGCGGCGTTCACGGTCATGAGCGACGAGACATACGCCGCCATGATACGGGAGGGGGACATCGACACGGATCCCGCCCGCGTCAGGGAATACCTGTTGAGCGACAACTGCGTCAGGATACTTGAGGTGCTGATATCGAGGGAGAGACACTCCGACGGGGAAGCGCGTTCCATCGCCGAGGAGGTGCGGGACGCCGCCCGCTCCGGGGAAGACCCTGCAAGCGGAGACGGCTTTTACGATCTGGTCATGGAATACGGCGAGAACATCGACATGTTCAACAATCCGGACGGGTATTACATGATGCGCGGCGTGTGGAACAAGGACTTCGAGGACGCGGCGTTTTCCCTCGCCGCGGGCGAGATCAGCGACGTTGTCGAGACCCCGCGCGGGTATTCCGTGCTGATCCGGCTCGAAAAGAGCGAGGAATACATCGACCGGCACATCGACGCGCTGGCGGAAGACTATTACGACTCCGTTTTCGCTCTGGCAAAGGAGAAAAAAGGCGCGGAGCTTAAAATGGAAACGGAAAAGCTGTACGACAAGACGGATATTTGGAAGCTGAAATAAAGACCGGCGGAGAAAGATAAATACGCCGCCCCGGAAAGGGGCGGAGAGGGAAGTAAACGGACATGAGAAGACACCGCAGACGTCACACGGGCGTACGCAAATCGAAAAGAACGATTATATTCAGGATCGTTTTCGTCATCCTCGCCGCGGCGGTGATAACGGCGCTTTCCGTGCTGCTGGGGAATTATCTCGGCAAAAAAGCCGCCCAGGCGGAGAAGGAACTGGACGTCACGGTGACGGAGATCCCTGCCACGGAGCCGCAGGAGACGGAGATCCTGCCCGAGGGCGTGCCCGCGGACGGACAGGCGGACGGACTCAAGGTCATCGCCGCCGATATCGCCGTGGAGGGCGTCTCCATCGACGACGTGGGCGAGACCATGTGGGGTCTTGACGACGAATATGACTGTATTTCGATCCGGGTGACGAGAGACGGCAAGCTGATTTATCTCTCGCCCGCCGCCCTGGAGCTCGCGGAGATCGAACCTCCGGCGGCGCCGGACGAGAAGGAGGACTGCGCGTCCCTTCCCGCCTTGAGAGATATCGTCTCGTCGGCGAAGGAACTGGGGCTCAGGACTTCATGCATTTACGGGACCACCCCGGCGGTCCTGGGAGAGGGCGAGGACGCGGGAATGCGCCTCAGGATAGACCGGGCGGTCATCGGCGAGCTCAGCGGAGCGGGATTCGATGAGATCGTCATCGACGGGCTCATCGGCGACGAAATGACGCTGGATTTCGGGACTCTTTCCGCCATGATCGGGTACCTCGCGTCTCTGAGGGACGCGGCGGGAGAGGTCGACCTCGGCGTGGTGCTGCCGGCGAGGGTCTATCTTGACACGCCCACGGCAAGCCAGATCGTAACTCTGGAAAAATACACCGATCTGCTCGCCATCGGGGTCAGCGCCGCGGACGCCGCGGACGCGGAGACGGCTTATAACGAGGTGGAGGGCAACTGCTACAACCTGAAGGGGAACTTCAGCGTCCACAACCTCAGGGCGATAATCACGTCGGACAACGTTCAGGCCGCCTTCGGCGCGTACCGCGCGCTGAGAGACCTGTCCGTCGCAAACGTGCAGTTTTGCACGTACGTGAAGGAGCCCTCGGCTCCTCTTTCGTCGCCTCAGCCTGACGACGCCTCCGCCGCCCCGGGAGAGACGGAGGAAAAGACAAACGAAAACGCCCTGACGGGCGAAAAGTACGAGGAGATGGGGCAGGATACGGAGGGCTCCGACGGTGGAGACGACTCGGTGGCTTCCGCCGACGGCACGTCCGCGCCGAGTGTCTGGTACGGAGGCAACCCCGAACCGCCGTCAGCGGACGGCTGATAATCCTCCGACAACGAAAACAAACCCGGGCGGCGACTGATCCCGGGTTTTGACTTATAGCGACAAAAAGGAACGGACAAACAGATGACCACGGAAAAAGACGCGCCGAGGATAATCCTTGATGAGATGGGAAACGCCGGTCCGGTCTGGCCCGCCGGCGCTCTTGCGGAGGATCCGACGATGGCGGCGGACGTGATGCGCGCTCTCGGAGAGAGGGGAAGACGGCGGCTGCGCGACTTCTGTTCCGCTCCTCCCGCGTTTCCGGACGATCCGCTGTGCGGCGCGAAGAATCACGCGCTGTTCAGACTGTTCTCAAGAAAATATTCATTCGCGGCGGCGGTGAAGTCGTTCCGTTTTCCCGGTCATGTGACGGAGCTTTTCCCGTTCCCCGCGGACGGTTGTGACCGCGCCGTTATCGACGGAAGACTGACGGATACCGCCAGGGACATCCTTGCCGGTCTTCTGCCGGGATATGCCGACGGAGACGACGGGCGCGGTCCTTCTCCTTTTCCCTCGCTCGTGGGATCCGTTTCCCGGGCGGCGTCCGTTTCCTCGGAAGAGGATCTGACGCGGATCATGGCGTCGACGGTCAGACAACTCACGGCGCGCCCCGGAGCGGTACGAGGCGAGATACGGATCTCCGCTCCCGCCGCGGCGCAGAACGGCGGGAGGGCGGTCAGCGTCGCCGTGTCTCCGGGAACTCTTTCATGTATCGTCTCCCTGCTGTCGTCGGCTCTTGGCGCCCTCTGCTCCGTCCGGACGACGTACGTGCGGGCGGAATTTGAGGGCGGGACCCTGCGGATCGAGATCCTGGCGCGTCCGAAAAAGGCGCCGCGGGGATTTTTCGCCACAGGGGACGTTTTGTCTCTCGGCGGGGCGCTCTCCGGCGATTCCTTCGACGATCTTGCGGCCGCCTCGGCTGTCGCGGCGGGGGCGGATATTATGCTGTCGTCATTTGTGGGAGAGCGCCGCGAGACCGGGTTCCGGATCACCGTGTTCCCGTCCGTCTCAGACGCGCCGGAGTTCAAGGAGGACCCGGAATACTATCTTCTCGGCGGGATCTGCGCGGAGCTCGCCCGTTACTTTACGAAGAAGAAAGCAGAAGCAGCGCCAGAAGGAGAACGGTCTCCCCGGGGCTGTCGCAGCCGTCCCCTCCCGCGGCGGAAAGAATAAGTATCAGCGTGAGGATCATGAGCTCCTCCTGACCGAGCCTGTCGCCGAAAAGTCCGCGTATCAGCCGGAGCGCGCCGTCTTTCCCGGGGCGCGGGGCCGGTTCGGGACGCTTCTCGGGCGGTTTTTCGGGCGGTTTCTCGGGCGGCCTCTCCGGCGGGCGTTCGCGGGGTCTTTCCGCCGCGGGCGGCGATACCGGCGGATACCGTCTGAACCGGCTTCCGTCGTATCGTGGAGGGAGGCGGTAGCCTGTCAGTCCGAAGTCGGCGTCACTTGCCTCTCCGTCGCGCTTTGTGTTCCTGCTGTACACGGTCAATCCCCCTTCCCGTCGGTTTTGCCGTCCCGCGCCGCGTCCAGGAGAGACGTGATCCTCGAGAGCGACGTCATCCTGTCGACTATCTCCCGCCTCTCCGGGCTGAGGTACGGCTTCAGAGCCGCGAGGAGGCGGTTTCTGTTTTCCGTTTCCATTGAAGTGGGCGCGCCGCCCAGGCTCCCGAGAAGCGGCGCCAGCGCGTCGCCTATCCCGTTTTGCCGCGGAGAGGACGATCTCAGCGCAGCCTCCGCCGTCTCCTTTGCTCCGTCCGCCGCGGCGCCCTCCTTAAGGTTGTTTACCAGGTCCGCCACCTGCGGGTCGTTCATCAGTTTTTTCACGAGTTCGCCGAGTTCTTCGCCCCGTATATCGTTCATCACGAGCCTCCTTTGTCTCCGGACGCTTCCGCCAGCTCTCCGAGCCGCGCAAGATCGCCGTCCGTGAGCATGGCGAGCAGACGGCGCAGGCGGCGGACTGATTCCGGCTTCGGCGTTCCCTGCGGACGCAGACCGTGCCGCGCCGCGTACAGCGCAACCAGCCCGGCGAGCTTTTCGTCGGGCATGGCGACGAGTTTATCCGCGGTTTTTCTGTCGATTTTCACGTTACCGGCCTCCTTCCGTTTATATCATGATATGACGGGCGGCGGAGAACGGTCACATAAAGGCGTGCTTTGGAAGGAGTTTTTCAATGAAGATCCTTGTTTTTTCAGACTCACACGGTATGACGGACAACATGGAGACGGCGCTTGACGAGCACCGGGGCGCCTTCGATGCGGTGATCCACCTGGGCGACGGAGCCGGAGATCTCAAAAGATGCGCCCTGCCGGAGGGGGCGCGAGTGATCGCCGTCGCCGGCAATTACGAGGACTTTTTCTCCGCGTACGTGCCCCATGACTATCTGCCCGAGGTGACGGCGGAGCTCGGCGGAGTGAAGGTACTCTGCGTCCACGGCCACCGGTACGGGGTGAAGTCGTCAGTCGACCGCGCCGCGGCGCGCGCCGCGGAGGTCGGTGCGTCGCTTCTTCTGTTCGGCCATACTCACACGCCCCGGGACTCCTCCGTGGTCTTGCCGTCCGGGGAGATCCTTCGGATATTCAATCCCGGCGCCGTGGGGCGCGGGTATCCCTCCTCGTACGGGATCGTGGAGATCAGGAACGGACAGATACTGACGTCCCACAGGTATTTCTGACGGTCCGGGGTCGTAAAACATCGTCTTTTTGCGGCTGTTAGCGAAACAAGTCGCCTCTTGATTGATAATTGTCATTTATTACCAATCGGGAGGCGATATTTTTGTTTATTATTTCTCGGCGGACGCTATTGCAACGAATTGGTAAATATGGTAAAATATGGAAGAAATCAAAGAAGCGCCCCGAAACGGGACGCGGAGAGAAATATGAAACAACTGAAGAAGAAAGGAACGGGCATGGGGAAAATGGCTGAACAGGTGAGGATACTGATCGCGGACGAGAACAGTTCGGCGAGAAGAAACTGCAGGGAGATACTGAACGGACGCGGTTTTTCGTCCGTCATGGAGGCGTCCGACGGGGAAAGCGCGCTCCGTATGCTTAGGAACGGCTCCTTCGACGTCATGATATGTGATATGTGGCTTGGCGGGATCGACGGCACGGAGCTGATAAAGAGGTGTCGCGAGTCCATCGGCTCGTCGTGTCCGGCGTTCGTTCTGACGGTGCCGGCGGCGGGTCAGCGCGTGTTCGCGGAGGCGAACCGGGCGGGGGCGGATCTGTGCCTTCTGAAGCCGGTGGACTATTCGGCGCTGGCGGACGGGATCGGTACCATCTGCAAGAATCGCGGGATAATCAAGGGAGGCGAAAGAGGGGAGGAAGGACAGGATATCGAGACCCAGGTGACGAAGATCATTCACCAGATAGGCGTGCCGGCGCATATCAAGGGGTATCAGTACCTGCGCACGGCGATACTTATGACCGTGTCGGACAGCAATATAATCAATTCGGTGACGAAGGTGCTGTATCCGTCGGTGGCGAAGCAGTATAGCACGACCACCTCCCGGGTGGAACGCGCCATTCGCCACGCCATCGAGGTGGCGTGGGACCGCGGCGACGTGGATACGCTGAACTCCTACTTCGGCTATACCATCCAGAACAGCCGCGGCAAACCCACGAATTCGGAATTCATAGCCATGATAGCCGATAATCTCAGGCTGAAGTATAAGATAAGGTGATTTTGCGGGGGAAACTTCTTTGAAAAGAAGTTTCCCCCTTTCCTGTTGCGGTACCCGCAAACAGGCGTTTGTCCCAAGTTAACGCTCGAAAACTTCCTGTTTGCCCGAAAAACGGCGATAAACGCCGTTTTTCCAAAGTTTATCATCCCGTCCCCGGCGGCGGTCGGCTCGCTCCCCCGCGATATGTTCGAATACTAAAATTGTTAGTTGTAAACATCTGTCTCCCCCATCATCGCAATTATGTTATCGGAGAGCGTGTGAAAGAGAACTCGGGCGGTCGAAAAAAGCCTTCCCCTTGAGGGGAAGGT
>CACXCL010000133.1 GCA_902766115.1 uncultured Ruminococcus sp. | reverse complement strand
GGGATCATTCGTTTTCGTCGTCGTATATCACGGTGAGCATGGTTTCCGCTTCCCGGCGGATCTCGCCGCCGGAGAACCCGTACCGGGAGAGTGAGGAGAACAGCGTCGCGCGCTCCTTTTCGGTGACCTGCCCAGACGGACACCGCGATTTTATCCTCTCCCGCAAAGCCGCGCGGTATTCCTCCTCGGGAACCGAGAGCGGCGCGGCTTTCGCCACCGCGGCGGGATAGCCCTTCGCCATAAGCTCCGCGGTGATCCTCGCGGGACCCCACTTCTTCCGCCGCGCCGCCGCGTCGGCGTACGCCTCGGCGTCGCGTTTCTCGTTCAGCACGCCCGCTTTGCTGAGAGCGGCGGCGGCATATTTCGCGATCTCGCGGTCAAATCCGCGGCGGGCAAGCTTTCTCGCCAGCCCGATCTCGCTCTGAGGCGAGACCTCGACGATCCGCCCCGCAGCCGTTACCGCCTCGGACATCGCCGATGCGCGGCGGACCTCGGAGAACGTCGCGTCGTCCACCTCGTCCCCCTCGGAAAGGGAGAACTTCTCCCAAAGGGGCGCCGTCATTCTGTATTTTTCCACGGCGCCGTCCGCGACAAAAACCGCAGACACGCGCCTCTCGCCGATCTTCACGCTTTTCAGAACGGTCACGGAGTCACTTCCTTTTCCTGATCCTGCCCCCCGAGACCTCCATGAAGGTCACGTCGGACGAGGATACGTTATCGGGGATGACGGACGGCTCGCAGGAGGTGACCACGATCTGCCGCCCTGACAGTTTGTCCATGATGAACGCCCGCCTTCCCGCGTCAAGCTCCGAGAACACGTCGTCAAGCAGAAACACCGGATATTCCCCGGCGGACTTGCGGGAGATCTCGCCCTCCGCCAGCTTCATGGCGAGAGCAAAGGACCTCTGCTGTCCCTGGGACGCGTACAGCCGGGTGTCGCATCCGTTGATCGACAGCTTCAGGTCGTCCTTGTGGACGCCCCACAAGGTCGACCCGGCGGCCTGCTCCCGGTCCAGATTCGATATCAGTTTGTTGTAGAGCCGCTCCTTCGCGTCCTCCCCGGAGAAAGGCGCGCCGTCCTCCGCGTCCTTCGGAAGCAGGTGAGACTCGTATTCTACGGACGGGACTTCGCGTCCGTCGGTCATGTCATGGAAGAACGACGAGATATGCCGCGCCAGCTCGTCCGCGTATTCGAGACGCATTTTTGCGATCCCGGCGGCTGATTCGCTCATCTGGGCGGCGTATACCTCCCACTCCTCGCGGGAGACGAGAGAGCCGGACGAGGCGCGCCTGAGAAGCGCGTTCCGCTCACCCAGGGCGGCCTTGTAGACCGACAACAGGTCGATGTACTCCGGATGGAGCTGGGACAGCGCGATGTCCAGAAACTGCCGCCTCTCCGACGGTGAGCCGGAGATCATGCTCAGGTGCGCCGGGCAGAACAGCACCGCCCTCAGGTTGCCGATCATCTCGGAGACCGACGAAAAGACGGCGCCGTTGCGGCTGAGCCGTTTTTTCGCGTCCCGGCGGAGCAGGACCTCGAGCCTCACGGGGAACTGCGCCCCGTCTCGCTCCACGTCCACGCCGATGGAGGCGAAAGGAGAGTCAAAGGAGATAAGCTCCCGGTCCTTGGCGCCTCTGAAGGAGCGTCCGCGGGCAAAGTAGTATATCCCCTCGAGAATATTCGATTTTCCCTGGGCGTTGAGCCCCCACAGCACGTTCACGGAGGGAGACAGTTCGATCTCCTCCGAGGCGATGTTGCGGTAGTTTGAAAAAACCGCTCTCTTGACCTTCATGATCCTCTCCGCCTTACATTTTACGCGGTCTCCGGGGTGAGCCGGAGACCGCGGCTATTTGTCTTTCGTCAGGAGTCTTCTTCGCCGAGGTTCAGGAGCTTGATGTCGAATTCCTCATCGTCGTCGGGAAGATCCGGGAGATCGTCCTCGTCCTTTTCCTCTTTGGCTTTGATCTTTTCCTCGATCTCCGCCATCAGCGCGGGATCGTCCTCGATGGTCTTTCTGGCGTTGTCCTTGCCCTGACCGAGCCGGTTCCCCTCGTAGGAGATCCACGCGCCGCTCTTGTCGATGATGCCCCGGGCGATACCGAGGTCGATGAGCTCGCCGGTCTTGGAG
>CACXCL010000132.1 GCA_902766115.1 uncultured Ruminococcus sp. | reverse complement strand
TCACGCGCGGAGCGTATTTCACAAATCCGCGCAGCGGATTTATTTCGTTGAAAAAGAAAAGGACTGCTTTGCAGTCCTTTTCTTTTTTCGCGGCTTGGGGGATTCGAACCCACGACCTACCGGTTCGTAGCCGGGCACTCTATCCACTGAGCTAAAGCCGCAACTCAACGGAACATATATTAACACAAATCCGGGGAAAAGTCAACATCTTTTGCTCAATATTTCTTTTTTCTTTCGGTCTTTTCTCTATCCGAGGAACTTTTCGAGCTTCTTTTCCGGCGCCCCCGGCAGCAGCTTCCCCAGGTGCCGGAGCAGTATCTCCCTCGACTCCCCGGGGGCGCAGCCGTACACCTCCCGTCTGAAGGACGGGCCGAAGAACTTCTCCGGGGTGGAGTAGACCCCGATCCCCCAGCCGTACCTTTTTCCGTTTTTGTCCACGTCGTAGGCGAAGTCCGAGATCAGCACGTAGCACTGCTTCTGCAGGCGGGTCACAAGCGTCTCGAACCCCTTTTTGCCGTCCTTGCCGCCGTAGCCGCCCTCCGCCTTCAGGTCTCTCGACAGCGCCGGGGAGCGCAGATCGACAAGCTCGAACAGCTCCCGGTCCCTAAAGGACGCCAGCCCGTCGTCAAAGCGTGCGTCGAAGTCGTATCCGTCCCTTCTGTAATTCGCCAGGTGGAGATACAGATCGCGCCGCACGAACGCCGCCTTGTTCTCGAACACCTTTCCGTAGGCGCAGCCGGTCTCACGGATAACGGGGCCCTTCCATTCCCACGGACCGGGTCTGTCGGAGAACCAAACCGCGGGGTCAACGTGCTCCTCCACGGAAAAACCGGGGATACTGTTGGTGAAAAGAGGCAGTATCCCGTCCTCCTCCACGATCTTTATCATGTCGTCCATGGTGCGGATCACCGCGCCGTCTGTGAGCATATCAAAGACCTCCGCTCTGTTCCGTGAAAAACCGGAACAGCCGCTCCCGGAATTCCGGAGAAGTGTCGTACATGGCGTGACCGCAGCCCCGCGTCACGAAAAGCTCCGCCCCGCCGGGGAAATATTCCGCGACCCGGAGGGCCTCGTCACCGAAGATCAGGTCCTCCCGGTCGGCGCCCACCAGAACGGGGCATTTTATCAGCGCCGCGTCACGGGAGCCGTCAAAATCCCGGGCTCCCCCGGCGATGACGGCGAATTTTTCGAGATCCTCCCGCGTGGCGGCGTCGCCGAAGGCGCTGAGGGTCTCCCTCATCCTGCCGAAGGTCTCCGGCGGGTATATCCTCTCGCCGAAGTCGAGGCAGAGGGCCCGTCCGTCGCCCTTTTTTGAGAGGTCGATCCATTTTTCGATGGGGGAAAAGGCGTCTGCCGTGACCTTCATCGCCGTGGACGCCAGCGCCAGCTTTTTTACCAGCCCGGGTCGCCGTGCGGCGATCTCCATGGCGATCATGCCGCCCTGAGACGCGCCGAAAACGCAGGCGTCCCGGATGGAGAGGCGGTCCATCGCCTCCGCCGTGTCGGCAGCCATTTCCTCCACCGTATAGGACGGCGGCGGGTCCCGCCGCCGGTCGATGAGATATACCGTGAATTCTTCCGCGAATTTTTCGTATCCCTTCGCCACGGCTCCCGCCGAGGACGTCATGCGCCCCAGGTTAAGCCCCGGGATGATGACGGCGGGGGTCTCCCCCTCGCCGAAAGAGAAGTATTCCGTCTCAAAGCCGTTCCCGGAGACGACGCCGGTTCTCACGTCTGTTTTCATACCAGCTCCCGGCTGACGCTGCCCAGATCCTCGAACTCGAGGATGTCGGACAGGATGTAGTTCGACACGAACATCCCCTTTGTTGTCAGGGCGTAGGAGCCGGACCTTTTTTCCATGAGTCCGTTTTTCAGGTATTTCAGTATCTTTCCGCCGTAGAGGGACTCGAATGACACGCCGAACCGCCGGGCGAAGTCCACGGAGCCGATACCGTCGTTCAGGCGGAACCGGAGCATGATGTACTCGCCCATGCGCTCCCGCGCCTCCAGGATCTCGCTCTCGGATGTGAGCGGCACGGAGGAGCCCTTGTCCGTCACCGCCTCGATGTAGTCGTCGATATTGTCGGTAAACGCGAATCTGTTGGAGTTGAAGTAGGAGTGAGCGGACACCCCGAACCCCAGATACTCCTCGCAGTTCCAGTATTTCAGGTTATGGAGGCATCTGTACCCGAAGCGGGAGAAGTTCGAGATCTCGTACTGCATGTACCCCCGGGAGGCAAGCGCCTCCACGGCGCGGGAGTACATCTCAAACTCCGTATCCTCGTCCGGGAGGATGGGAGCGATCTCCAGCCGGTTTTCGTAAAACGGCGTGCCGGGCTCGATCTTCAGGTTGTAGAGGGAGATATGCTCCGGCTCCATCCTCATGACGAAGTTCAGCGACTTCATGAGTGAGTCGGGAGTCTGCGCCGGGATGCCGAACATGAGATCCACGCTGATGTTGTCGAATCCCGCCTGTCTCGCGGCGCGGAAGGACTCAACGAAGTCCTGTCTGGTATGGCACCGGGACAGGAGATGGAGTTCTCTGTTGTCGGCGGACTGCAGTCCCATGCTGATGCGGGTGACGCCGGCTCTCTTCAGCATCCGGAAGGTGGAGTAGGACGCCGTGCCGGGGTTCACCTCCACGGTGAATTCCGCCTTTTTCGAAACGTCGAAGTTCCGCCGGACGGCGGTGATTATTCTTTTGAGCTCCCGCGGGTCGACGGACGTGGGCGTGCCGCCGCCTATATAGACGGTGTCCGCCACGTAGTTCTTCCCGGAGTAGTGGTAGTCCTTCATCTGCGCGCAGAGCGCGTCTACGTACCGGGTGACGATCTCCCCGTCGTCGGGGACGAAGGAATTGAAGTCGCAGTAGGCGCATTTTGACGCGCAGAATGGGACGTGGACGTATATTCCGAGCCGTTTTTTGTCGTAGAGGTCGATGCGCATCTTCCCTGAACCGCCTTTCCGTGGTAATTATTCGTCGCCCAGCTTGAGCACTGCCATGAACGCCTCCGGCGAGATCTGCACGCTGCCGAGCTGGCGCATCTTCTTTTTGCCTTCCTTCTGCTTTTCAAGCAGCTTTTTCTTTCTCGTTATGTCGCCGCCGTAGCACTTGGCGAGGACGTCCTTCCGGAGCGCCTTCACCGTCTCGCGGGCGATGACCTTGGAGCCGATTGCCGCCTGGATCGGCACCTCGAAAAGCTGGCGGGGGATGTTGTCCTTCAGCTTTTCGGCGATCTTCCGCGCTCTCGGGTACGCCTTGTCCGCGTGGACGATGAACGTCAGCGCGTCCACCTGCTCGCCGTTGAGCAGGAAGTCCAGCTTCACCAGG
>CACXCL010000131.1 GCA_902766115.1 uncultured Ruminococcus sp. | reverse complement strand
GGTCGGAGAATCTCTCGCGGATCCTCTCGTCCGCGGCGGCGCCGGTGTGGCTCCATCCGAGGAACCAGTTGGTGCCGATCAGCATCCGTGGCAGGCTCATGCCGCCCACCTCGGTCCTCGGAAACAGGTCGCTCATCTCTCGCCGAGATCGCGCATGGCGACCTCATACTGCTCCGCGTTTGGAGCCGAGCCGTGCCATGCCACGTTGTTTTCCATGTAGGATACGCCCTTGCCCTTGACGCTGTGGGAGATTATGACGCCCGGTTTGTCGTCCGAGACCACCTCGTCGAAGGCTTTTTCAAGGGAATTGAAGTCATGGGCGTCTGCGTGGACCACGTTCCAGCCGAAGGCGCGGAACTTTTCCTCGTGGGGACGGGGGTCCATGACCTCATCCAGCGGACCGTCGATCTGCAGACCGTTAAGGTCCACGATCCAGGTCAGGTTGCTGAGGCCGTAGTGAGACGCGAACATCGCCGCCTCCCATACCTGCCCCTCTTCGGTCTCGCCGTCGCCCAGGATGGCGTAGACTCTGTATTTTTTGCCGTCGAGCTTTGCGCTGAGCGCCATGCCGCAGGAGACGGAGGTCCCCTGTCCGAGGGAGCCGGAGGACATGTCGACGCCGGGAGTGTGCTTCATGTCGGGGTGACCCTGGAGATAGCTCGTCGTCTTGCGGAAGGTCTTCAGATCCTCCACGGGGATGAAGCCCTTCTGAGCCAGCACGGAATAAAGCCCCGGAGCGCAGTGTCCCTTGGAGAGCACCAGCCTGTCCCGGTCTTCCATGCCCGGATTTTTCGGGTCCACATTCATCTTTTCAAAATAGAGGTATGTGAGCAGGTCCGCGATGGAGAGGGAACCGCCCGGGTGGCCGGACGATGCGGAATACACCGCGTCGATGATCCCGACGCGGACCTTTCTCGCGATCTCGGAGAGCTCTTCTACTCTTTTGTTATCCATTGTGATGTTCTGTCCTTTCGGTGAGTCTTTACGCGTGCGTTTCGGTGCACACGTAATCTATTATATTTTAATATATAACCCCGGTAATGTCAACATCTATTTTGCCGGAAGCACGGCGGGACGGAAAAGGAGACCCCCGCGTCTGCGGGAGTCTCCCGGGGAAATCAGTATCTTCCTGCCAGCTCGAACCGGAAATCGGGGGCGCCGGAGCCCTCAACGACCCGGTAGTCGCCGACGGTCGGGTTGACGAAGCAGGGGTTCTCGTCGAGGGAGAAGCACCTGTTTCCCTCCTTGACGCTGTAGCCGTTGTCCTTGTTTTTGTCCTTGATCTCCGATTCGAAATACCAGTTGTTCCTGACGTAGACCCTCGGGAACAGAACGAAGGAGGGATCGTCGATCATCGCGAGATCCGTGGTGAGCGTGAAGAGCTCCGGATAGTTGGCGAGATAATACTCCTTCACGTCCGGATGGCTGTCCAGCATGGAGAACAAGCTCACCCAGCTGCTGTAGAAGAGGAGGTCGGCGGGGTCCCCGCTTGCGCGGTAATTCTCGATACTGTCAAGCAGGTCGCCGTTGGCTTCGAAAACTCCGCCTTCGCCGATAAAGGCGTTGTCGTGGACGTTCACGCTTCTGCCGTTGTGGACGCATACGTCGCCTTTGAAGAGCAGATTGCCGTATATCTCGATGCCGGGCTCGTTGTCGTCGATGTAGAAGGAGTACCACTCGCAGTCCGGGAAGAACACGTTGTATCTCGCCACGTTGCCCCAGTCGCTCTGGCAGTTCCAGGAGTAAATGACGCCTCCGTCGCTGGAGTTGAACATACATCTTTTGAACGTGTTGTATTCCGCCACCATGTTGCATCCTCTGTATCGGATGGCGCAGCGGCTGCAGTTCTCGAACTCGTTGTGAGTGATGCTGAGCTCGTTGAAGTTGTTGAAGACCACCGCTCCGTCTTCGTCGATGACCAGATTGGTGTAGGAGACGTAGTTGTTGTCGAACACGACGTTGGCCCTGTATTTTACGATATTTTCGGCGTTCGCCGGTCCGTCGAGGGTCAGCGCCATGCCGGCGAAGACGTTGAATTCACACTCGCTGAACGTGAGATCCAGGTCGAGGTCTTCGCAGGAGTTATTCAGATGGATGCCGATATCGCCGGAGCAGATGGAGAACCGGCAGAGCTCAAAGGTGAGGCCGCTGCAGTAGTCGGTCCATATGAGATTCCTGCGGTAGCCTGTGACCGTGAGTCCGCGGAAGGTCACGTAGGCGCAGTTCTTCATCACTATGCCTCTTTCCGCCACCGGGAAGGTGTAGGACCCGTGGGGATCAAAGACGTAAAGAGTGTGCGTGCTCCGGTCCACCCAGTACTCGCCGTCGGCGTTCAGATCCTCGGACATGTTGAGGAAAGCGGAGGCGTGGTATTCCTCCCATGGGAACTCTCCGTACCGGAGGGAGCCCATCCGCGCGGTTTCCGGATGGGGGATCCAGAAGTCGATATCTCCGGTCTCCTCGTCCACTTTGTAGCCGCTGACGTCCAGGATGTCCTTGTACCATCCCGTGGTGAGATATCCGTAGAGCTTCAGCCCGTCAACGGTGTGATAGACCTTCTGAACGCGCCGTTTCATGGCGGGATTCGAGATCCTGATCTCGTGGTCGCTGACGGTGGACCCGGCGTGCAAGAGAAGGTTATCGGTGCCGTCCGGATATTTGTCCGGGAACCGGGCGACCCACTTGACGCCGTCCTCGCCGAAGAGAATGTCCTTCGTGGTGTAGCCGGGCAGCTTTTCGCTGATGTCGGCCTTTTTTATTTTTTCCGCGGCGGCGGAGTCGAACAGGTATTTCTCATCCTCTCCGACGGGCGAAAAATCGTCCTCGGATATGACGGCGCCGCCGGTGATTATCGCCTCGCCGTCGCCGTAGGCGCAGTAGATCACGGGATGCTCCTTCGTGCCGGAGTCCTCGGCTCCGAAGTTCACGTTTTCGGTGTAGTATGTGCCCGCCTTGAACGCCACGACGACGCTTCTGTCAGTGACGGAGGATTTAAGGGCGCGCACCATCTCCACGGCATGGGCGAAGGTAGCGATGGGATGATCGAGGTCGCCCGCCGCGCTGTCGTCGCCGTCGGGGGAGACGTAAATATCCGCGTCGGTGACGAGGGGATACTCTTTTTCCGTGTAGTGGCTCCGGATG
>CACXCL010000130.1 GCA_902766115.1 uncultured Ruminococcus sp. | reverse complement strand
GAACGCGCCGGTCCCTCCGGCGCAGGTGCCGTTCATCCTCTCGTCGATGCCCGCGCCGAAAAAGATGATCTTCGCGTCCTCGCCGCCAAGCTCGATCACGGCCTCGGTATCGGGATGGAACCGGCGTACCAGCTCCGTGGTGGCGGCGACCTCCTGAATGAACGGGATCCCCGCCGCCTCGGCGATGCCGAGACCGGCGGAGCCGGACACCGCCGCACGGACCTTCCGGTCTCCCACGGCGCGCCTAAGCCCGTCGATGAGCTCCGCCGTCTTCTGCCTGACCTGAGACAGATGGCGCTCGTAGGTGGAATATATTATCTCACCGTTCTCCACCGCCACCAGTTTCGCCGTGGTGGAGCCGATGTCGATACCGAGATATACGGTGCTTTTTTCGTCGTTCAAGGCCATCCGCCTCCTTTCATCGAAAAAACGGATTTTTTACTCCGTTTTTCGGAATAAGCTGCGCAAAATGCGCCGATAATGGGTCTGACGGGCGGTCACACCCCGCCCGCGGTGAGCTTTATGATCAGCGACATATCGTCCGGCTGATCCCCGTCCAGAGCCGCCTTGTTGCGGCGCACGACGCCGCATTTGCGGCATCTGTGGTATATGACGAACCCCTTTTTCGGGTCCGGCTCGGTCTTCACGGCGTCCATTATGCCGCCGCACCCCGCCGCCCGGTCCCCGGGGTTCACGTCCAGATGGACCGATGAGAGGCAGAACGGGCAGTGGTTGCGCGAGGTGTACCCCAGCGGCGCGACCTCTCTGCCGCAAACGGCGCAGGTGAAACCGCCGTCGTTCTTTCTGAACCGTTTTTCCTCCACGGGCGTCTCCCCCTTTTCATATTTCCGAATTATTTACAATATCAATATTGATTTTTCCGCGTTTTGTGGTATACTTATGATACGGGGGCAGGAAAGTGCCCATGACTCCCCGCCGCATCTTCCGGCGGGCGGTGATCGATTATCGAAAGGATGGGTCTTATTATGGCAAAGAAAGAAGTTTCCAAGAAGACGTCCGACGGCCTCAAGGCTTTGTTTATAGTCGTCGGCGCGGTGGTGACGATAGGCGCCGTTCTCGCGGCCCTCTACGGCATCTTCAAAAAGTATTTCAAGATCTCGATAGAGTGCGGCGACGAATGCGACGAGGGATTCGACGATGATTTCGACGATTTCGAGGCATCCCGCGAGGACTGCTGCGGATGCGAGCCCGACGTGACTATCGCCGAGGACGCGGAGATCTTCGGCAGCGACAAGGACGAGGACGAGGAAGACGAAAAAGAAGGAGAATGATCGCCTCCTGAAACAGTGATCACGACCGCTGCGGGAAACCGCGGCGGTTTTTTTAGAGCATCCACTGAAGTCTCAACCGCGTGTATGTCACAAATGCCACTCTCGTTCAAAAAAAGCGTTCGTATTTTTTCGCAGCACCCGCTTGATATATTGCCTTACGGCAATTCGATATATCGCCTTGCGGCGATTCGATATATGCGGCTGCGCCGCATTCGATATATTTGTTTCGCAAATTCGATATGGGATAAATCCCCCTTGTGCCGACAGGCACATATCGAGTGCGTAGCACATATCGAACGCGCCGGCGTATATCGAAAATCCCGTCAGGGATTTATCTCGATGTGAAGTTTGCAAACTGCTTCTCGATGCCTCGGAACAACAATTCATTGTCGGGACAGTAAGCATGCTGTCTCGACATACCGCCGAGGTTCAAACAGAGCGTTCGTCTTTTATTCCTCTAAGCACCATGATGACCGAAACTGCTGTGTCCCACTGCTTTTCTCCCGCTCTGTAGAGTCGGAGTCTCTCGTCGTACTTCGCGTTGACTATATTCTCCATCCGATTCGTATCGGCGAAATAGTTGGCCCGCGCTCTTTGCAGGCTGTCAATCTCGCCCTGCCTTTCGGCTTTGATTATCGCCTCGGCAAACTCCGGCGGGTACTTCGGGTCGTCTGGCGTCAGATCGATCACGACGTACCCGGTCGTAACGCACCTGAAGCCGTAATTTTCCATCGCCGCAGGAAGCTCATCCTCGGTCATCGGATACTGACAGACCTCAAATTTTTCCATTTCGGCCGCAGCGTCCGGCAGAGAATTCCAAAAAATGATTTCCTCCTCCGTCGGCTCGAGACACTTCGCCTTGCGAGTGACTCCTCTTCTCGGGGAAGCGGAGAGGCAAAGGCAGACCCCTCCCGGTTTCAGTACTCGGAGTTGTTCCCCCCAGAACGAGGAAGGCTCAATGTGCTCCGACACGGTATGCGAGATCGTGACGTCGAACGTGACGTCGGAAAAAGGGAGGGCAGTGGCGTCCCCTGT